>NZ_JBEXSD010000003.1:0-190116 GCF_040613495.1 Nocardioides sp. NPDC006273
CAGCGCGGCGCCGACGAGGGCGCCACCCTGCAGGTCGTCGAACCACCCGACCGACTCCGAGCGCCACTCGGTCTTGACCCGCGCCCACGACGGGGCCTTGGAGCGAAGCGAAGCGAGCGAGGCGTGCGGATGCGCCGACTCGGCGCGTAATCGTCTAGCTCGCGCCGCAGAACTCAGCGAGCGGTAGCGACGACCCACCGGTCGAGCACGCCCTGAGCAGCCCCCGAGTCGATCGACTCCGCAGCGCGCACGATGCCCCCGGCAAGCCGCTCGTCGACGCTGCCGGAACCGGCGTCGTGGACCGCAAGAGCAGCCCCGGCATTGAGCAGCACGGCGTCGCGCACGGCGCCCTTCTCGCCTGAGAGCAGACGGCGGACGACCGCGGCGTTGTAGGCGGCGTCGCCGCCGCGCAGGTCCTCAACGGTGGACCGGGCGATGCCGTGGTCGAGGGGATCGACTGTCGCCTCGGTCACGATCCCCTGCGAGACCGTCCAGACGTGGGAGGTCGTCGTCGTGGTGAGCTCGTCGAGGCCGTCGTCGCCCCGGAAGACCCAGGCGTCGGCGCCACGACGGGCGAAGACGCCGGCCATGACCGGAGCGGCGGCAGGGTCGGCGCAGCCGATCGCGGAGGAGGCGGGGCGGGCCGGGTTGGTCAGCGGGCCCAGCAGGTTGAAGACGGTGGCGATGCCGACCTCCCGCCGTGCGGCGGCGGCGTGGCGCATCGCAGGGTGGAAGGCTGCGGCGAACAGGAAGGTGATCCCGGCCTCCTCGGCCACCTCACCGACCCGCGCGACATCGAGGTCGAGCCGGATGCCGAGCGCCTCGAGCACGTCGGCCGACCCGGACTTGGACGAGGCGGACCGGTTGCCGTGCTTGACGATCTTGGCCCCGGCGCCGGCCGCGACGATCGCCGACATCGTGGAGATGTTGACCGAGAAGGACCGGTCACCACCGGTGCCGACGATGTCGAGGACGCGTCCGGGCACGAAGATCGGGTTGGCCTTGGCCAGCATCCCGTCGGCGACGCCCGCGAGCTCGTCGACGGTCTCGCCCTTGGCGCGCAGTGCCACCGCGAACGCGGCGATCTGGGCCGACGTCGCTTCACCCGAGAGGATCTCCCCCATCGCCCACGCCGCCTGGTGCGCGGACAGGGACTGTCCCGCGACCAGCGTGGTGAGGACCTCGGGCCAGGAGTCGGCGGCGGACGTCATGCGCCAACGTTAACTGGCCGCAGCAGTCCCACGACCGCCCGGGCCAGCTCGAACGGGTCGAGCGGATGCGCGACGGTGGCTTCTGCACGCGACCAGGTGGCGAGCCAGGCATCCTGCGGACGACCGATGAGCACGACGATCGGCGGAGCGTCTCGCACCTCGTCCTTGATTGCCTTCGCGATCCCCAGCCCGCCGGCCGGCGCGGCCTCGCCGTCGAGGATGGCCAGCGCCAACCCGCCCCCGTCGAGCTGCGCACGCACGGTCGGCTCGGTGGCCACCTCGACGTACTCCACCTCCGGGAGAGAGGGGTGCGGGCGGCGCCCCAGCGCGAGGATCACCTGCTTGCGGACGTCGCTGTCGTCGCTGTAGACGAGGATCTTGAGTGAGTTCGAGGTGGTATCGGTCACACCCCGATGCTAGCGCCAACACCATGGTCCGCGGATAGATGTCACAGCCTGAACCTGAGCGGTGTCTCAAGGGTGTAGCACCGGTCTGAAACACGACACACAGGGTCCCGTGAAGACTCTGGGAAAGGGGCAGGACATAATGGCGGGCGTGGCGACAGTATCGACTCTTCCAACAGCCCGCCTGCACGGGCACCACGACCGTCCGAGCATGGTCAGCGTGGGGACGATCATCTGGCTCGCAAGCGAGCTGATGTTCTTCGCGGCGTTGTTCGCGGCCTACTTCACGATCCGCGCGGTCAGTCCCGAAGTGTGGGAGGCCAACACCGCTGGGCTCAACATCCCGTTCGCGGCGGTCAACACGACCATCCTCGTGCTGTCGTCGTTCACCTGCCAGTTCGGCGTCTTCGCCGCCGAGCGCGGCCAGGTCGGACGTAAGGGCTCCCTGCTCGCGATCCGCCTGTGGGGCCTGCGTGAGTGGTTCATCCTCACCTACCTCATGGGCGCGATCTTCGTCGCAGGTCAGGCGACCGAGTACGCAGCCCTGGTGCAGGAGGGCATCGCCCTCAACCGCGGCATCACCGGCCCCGACGACCCCTACGGCTCGGTCTTCTACCTGACGACGGGCTTCCACGGTCTGCACGTCACCGGCGGTCTGATCGCCTTCCTGTTCGTGCTCGGCCGGACGTACGTCGCCAAGCGCTTCACCCACGAGCAGGCCGTCTCCGCGATCGTCGTGTCCTACTACTGGCACTTCGTCGACGTGGTGTGGATCGGCCTGTTCGCGACCATCTACCTCCTCAAGTGACCAAGGACTGAATGTGCGTCTACTGAACCGCTCCGTCGGTCGACTGTCGCGGCACCGTCGCCGCCCGTTGGCCGGTGCCGCCGTGCTCCTGGTCGCCCTGTTGAGCACCGGCGGCGCGTACGCCGCCCTAGCCCCGGCCTCGCAGGCCGAGGTCGAGAAGGACAACGCCGCTCTCGTCGCCGAGGGCAAAGAGCTCTTCATGATCAACTGCTCCACCTGCCACGGCTCCAACGCTGAGGGCATCACGACCCAGAACGGGAAGCTCCTCGGCCCGTCCCTGATCGGCGTGGGTGCCGCCGCCGTCGACTTCCAGGTCGGCACCGGCCGGATGCCGATGGCCCAGCCCGGTGCCCAGGTCGAGGTCAAGGACCCCAGCTTCGACCAGGAAGAGATCGACGCGATGGCCGCCTACGTGGCCAGCCTCGGTCCCGGTCCGGCTGTCCCGGACCGGGAGCAGTACGACCCGGAGACCTTCGGCTCCGAGCAGGAGAAGGAGGAGGCGGTCGCTCTCGGTGGCCAGATCTTCCTGACCAACTGCACCGCCTGCCACAACTTCACCGGTGCCGGCGGCGCGATGCCGCGCGGCGGCGAGGCTCCGAGCATCCTGGAGACCGACCCGAAGCACATCTACCAGGCGATGCTGACCGGTCCGCAGTCCATGGACACCTTCTCCGACGGCAACATCAGCCCTGAGGAGAAGAAGGCGGTCATCGCCTACGTCGAGTCGATGAGGGAGCAGCCCGACTACGGCGGCTTCCACAACGGCCGGCTCGGTCCGGTGACCGAGGGAATCGTCGCGTGGGTCGTCGGTCTCGGCGTCCTGGTGGCCTTCACCGTGTGGATCGCCGCGCACACCACGCGCACCAACCAGACCAAGAAGGGATCTGCCCAGTGAGCAGCGACCTCAGCGAGATCGAGAAGCACGACGACTCGCACCCCGAGCTCAACGCGCACACCGACGCGCTGCTGCCCGACCCGGGCATGCACGAGCATCACTGGCGTCCCACCGACGTCGACCCCAAGGCAGAGAAGCGCGCCGAGCGCCAGGTCAGCCTCTTCTTCGCGCTCTCCGCGATCTGCTCGGTGTTGTTCGTGGTGGCCTACTTCGCGATCGAACCCGGCTACGACGGTGACGTCTGGGCCGGCTACGGCGCCTCCAACCTGGCGCTGGGATCGACCCTGGGCTTCGCCCTCCTCTTCCTCGGCATCGGCGTCATCCAGTGGGCCCGCAAGCTCGTGGTCGACATCGAGCACTCCGAGGAGCGCCACCCGGCGGCGTCCTCCCCCGCCACTCGTGAGGCGGCCATCGCCGAGCTGAAGGCCGCGCTCAACGAGTCGGGCATGGCTCGCCGCCCCTTCATCCGCAACGCGATGATCGGCTCGGCTGCCCTGCTCGGTCTGCCCGCGGTCGTCATCCTCAGGGACCTGGGTCAGACCAACGCCCAGATCACCGAGGAGCAGCCCTACCCGGGTGCCGGCCTCGAGCACACCGTCTGGGATGCCGGCGTGCGAGTCGTACGCGACGTGGTCGGCACCCCGATCCGTCCGGGCGACCTGGAGGTCGGTGACCTGGTCAACGCCGAGCCCTCGACGATCTTCGACGGCAGCCTGCACGGCGCGCCGCTGCAGATCGCCAAGTCGAAGGCGGCCACCATCCTGCTGCGTATGAACCCCGCCGACATCACCCACGACGTGACCCGCAACTGGTCCGTCGACGGCATCGTGGCCTACTCCAAGATCTGCACCCACGTCGGCTGCCCGATCTCGCTGAACGAGCGGACCACGCACCACCTGCTGTGCCCCTGCCACCAGTCGACCTTCGACCTCGCCGACCACGGCAAGGTCATCTTCGGTCCGGCCGGCCGGCACCTTCCGCAGCTGCCTCTGGGCGTCGACGCGGACGGCTTCCTGGTTGCTCTCTCCGACTATCCTGAGCCCGTGGGCGTCAGCTACTGGGAGCGCAACACCTACGACATCGACGAGATCTTCGACGACTGGTCGAAGGACCACGCCGCCGATGCTGAGCAGTACGGTTACAAGGAGGGCGGCCAGTGAGCACCGACACGTCCAAGGTTGCCGCCAGCAACGGCACCGACGCCGCTGCCCCGGCGGGCAAGCCGACCAAGGCAGGAGCGGCGGCCAACTGGGCCGACGAGCGCCTCGGCGTCGGCGGCCTGAGCAAGTTCCTCTCCCGCAAGATCTTCCCCGACCACTGGTCGTTCATGCTGGGTGAGATCGCGCTGTGGAGCTTCGTGGTCCTGCTGGTCACCGGCACCTTCCTGACCCTGTGGTTCAAG
Organism: Nocardioides sp. NPDC006273; assembly: GCF_040613495.1. Taxonomy (NCBI): domain Bacteria; kingdom Bacillati; phylum Actinomycetota; class Actinomycetes; order Propionibacteriales; family Nocardioidaceae; genus Nocardioides; species Nocardioides sp. NPDC006273. The sequence continues at coordinate 4,721 of NZ_JBEXSD010000003.1, forward strand.
CCGTCGATGGCCGAGGTCGTCTACCAGGGCTCCTACGCCCCGCTGCGCGGCATCCCGATGTCCGAGGCGATGATCTCGACCCTGGACATCTCCTTCGACGTACGCGGCGGTCTGCTGCTGCGTCAGGTCCACCACTGGTCCGCGATGCTGTTCATCGCGTCGATGATGATCCACATGATGCGTGTGTTCTTCACCGGCGCGCACCGCAAGCCGCGTGAGATCAACTGGGTCATCGGCGCGACGCTGCTGCTGCTCGGCACGCTCGAGGGCTTCACCGGCTACTCGCTCCCCGACGACCTGCTCTCCGGCACGGGCGTCAGGGCCGCGGACGGGTTCATGATGGCGATCCCGGTCGTGGGGACGTACCTCTCGTTCTTCCTGTTCGGAGGCGAGTTCCCAGGCGACGACATCATTCCACGGCTGTTCACGATCCACGTGCTGCTCATCCCAGCGATCCTGCTGGCGCTGATCGGTGCCCACCTGATCCTGCTGATCTACCACAAGCACACCCAGTGGCCTGGACCCGGCCGCACCGAGAAGAACGTCGTCGGCTACCCGATGGTGCCGAACTACATCTCCAAGATGACCGGCTTCTTCTTCATCACCTTCGGTGTGACCGCCCTGCTCGGCGCCTTCTTCTCGCTCAACCCGGTGTGGAAGTTCGGGCCGTACGACCCGACGAAGGTCACCGCGGGCTCGCAGCCTGACTGGTACATGGGCTGGCCCGACGGCGCGCTGCGCATCATGCCTGGCTGGGAGTCGCACTTCTGGGGCTCGACCTGGTCGTGGAACATCTTCTTCCCGGTCATCGTGCTGCCGATGCTGGCCTGGATGGTCGTGCTGATGCTCCCGTTCATCGAGGCCTGGATCACCGGCGACAAGCGCGAGCACCACCTGCTCCAGCGCCCGCGCAACGCTCCGACCCGCACCGCCACGTTCGTCGCCCTGATGACGTTCTACGCGGGCTTCTGGATCGCGGGCGGCAACGACATCATCGCGATCAAGTTCGACCTCTCGATCAACCAGATCACCTACTTCCTGCGGGCGTTCGTGTTCCTGGGCCCGATCGTGGCGTTCATGATCACCCGTCGTTGGTGCATCTCGCTGCAGCGCAAGGACAACGAGAAGGTGCTGCACGGCTACGAGACCGGCACGGTCATCCGTACGCCGGAGGGCGCCTACCACGAGAAGCACCTGCCGGTCCACGAGGACGACGCCTACGCCATGACCGTCCGCGACCGCGGCCGGGCTGGCGAGGAGCCGGAGCTGAAGAAGAACGGCAAGCCGACCTTCCGGGCGAAGCTCCGTGCCTTCTACTACGACCACGACGTGGACAAGCCGACCACCGAGGAGCTCAGCGAGGCCCACCACCACGCCGAGCACGTGGCACAGGAGCTGGCCGTCCACGAGGGTCACGTCGTCGACGGGCACGACTTCGACGACCACCGTCACTCTGCGGTCGAGGAGCCCCTCAACCGCTAGGGCTGAAGCTCATACGCCACGTGGCGCCGTTCCTTCGGGGACGGCGCCACGTGCATTTCGCGGGCACCGAAACCCGGTTGCCCCTCAGCCGCGCCGGAACCTAGTCTCCAGCACATGACCGACCTCCAGACTCGCCTCCGAGCCGACCTCCTCACCGCTCGCAAGGCCCGCGACACGGCCGCCACAGCGGTGCTGCGCTCGACCCTGGCCGCGATCTCCAACGCGGAGGCACTGCCGGTGGCCGAGGCCTCGCTCACGGGCGACGGGCCGATCGCCGGAGCCGCCACGGGCGTCGGGACGACGGAGGCCGTCCGCCGGGATCTCACCGACGACGACATCCGCGCCGTCATCTCCGCCGAGCGGACCGAGCGGATCAGCGCCGCGACGCACCTGGAGTCCCACGGCGCGCAGGAGAAGGCCGAGCAGCTCCGCGTCGAGGCGGAGCTGCTCGAGGCGTACCTCTAGCCCAGCGGGTCGAGCTCGCCGCCGACGACCTCGAGCACGCGGGCGCGTACGTTGGCCGCGGCCTCGGGGTCACGAGCCGCCACGGCGGCGACGAGGGCGTTGCCGAGGATGAGCTGCGGGATCCGGATGATCGAGTCGAGCTCCTGACGGAAGCCGGCCCGACCGCCCTGCGGGGTGACCAGCTCGACCTCGGCGAGCTTGGTCAGCTGCGTTCCGGTGAAGGAGGTCAGCGCGATGACGGCCGCTCCCCCGGCGACGGCCGCCTGGGCGACCTGGATCGTCGGAGCGGTGGCGCCGGTGCCGCTGACGACCACGCAGACGTCGCCCGGCTGGAGCAGGCGAGCCCGGATGAGCTGGTCCAGGTGGTCGCCGGGCGCCACCGTGCTCAGCCCCTGGGAGGCCAGCCTCATCGCGATGTCGCTGGCCACCGGCGAGGAGACCCCCGTTCCGGCGACCAGGATCGAGCGCGCCTCGGCGAGCAGATCCACGGCCCGGCTGACCTGCTCCTCGGAGAGGAGTCCGACCATGTCGGAGGCGGAGTCCGCGATGTCGGCGAAGAAGGCGCGCACCACCGTCAGCGGGCTGCCTCCCTCGCTCGTCTCGGTCTTGGCCGAACCCAGGTCGCGCGCCAACAGCACCTTGAGGTGCGGGAAGCCACGGAACCCGAGTCTCTGCGCGGCTCTGACCACGGTCGCGGTCGAGACCGAGGCCTCGGCGGCGATCTCGGCGGTGGTCGCCTCGATGGCCCACTCCGAGCGGGTCAGCACGACCTCGGCGACCGCACGCTCGGAAGGGTTGAGCCGCGGCATCGCGGCCCTGATGGCTGGGAGAACCGGCGCGCTCGTCATGCCCACACCTCCGTCGTGGAAGGCGCAGAGTACGGACGTGTGGGCCTGACCTTGATGGTCGCTCGCTGGCGCTCGCTCATGCTGCCACCGCAGTGGCCTCGGCGCCGTGCAGGATCCGGTGACGCAGCGCAGCAGAGAGCTGGTCGACCAGGATCGTCACGAAGATGATCACAACAAGCATGATCCCACCCCACTCCCACTCACGGCCCCGAAGGACACGGTTTAATAACGCACCAATTCCACCAGCGCTCACGACGCCGAGGATCGCGCTTGCTCTGATGTTCACCTCGAAGCGGTAGAGCCAGAAGGCCACGGTCTCCGGCAACAGCTGCGGGATCACCGCCGTGCGGATGCGCTGCCACCAGGTCGCACCGGCTGCCACGACCGCCTCGACCGGCCCAGGATCGATCGCCTCGATGCTCTCCAGGGTCAGCTTGCCGAGCGAGCCGATCGAGTGGATGCCGATCGCCATCGCCCCGGCCATCGGGTTGAGCCCGAAGAGCGGAAGCATGACGATCACCGCGAGCAGGATCTCCGGGACGGCGCGGATGGCGTTGAAGAACGTACGCACCGGCATGCGTACGAACCATGGCGCGGTGTTGGAGGCGGCCAGAAATGCCAGCGGGAACGAGACCAGCGCCCCGACGCAGGTGCCGATCCAGGCGAGCGCCACCGACTCCCCCATCAGCTTCAGCGCCTGCAGCCACCAGTCTCCGTAGGTCAGGTCGGGGTCAGCCTGACCATCGGGATGCGCTCCCGGCCAGGTGAGCACGCCGTCGATCATCTGAGCGGCGTACTGCCAGATCGCGCCAGGGAACTGCGGCAGTCGCTCCCACTTGGCATCCTCCAGGGACCATCCGGCCGCCAGCACGACGCAGATGAGGGCGAGGCCGGCCGCGGTGTAGGGCCACTTCGGCGGCGGCTTCGGCCGCGTCGCGGTCGCGAGGCTCACACCAGTCTCCGGCGCAGGGCCTGGGAGAGCAGGTCGATCGCGATGACGGCCACGAAGATGACGATCACGACGGCCGCCAGCCGGGGGTAGTCGGCCCGGTTGAAGTAGAGCATGATCAGCTGCCCGACCCCGCCGGCTCCGACCGCACCCAGCACCACGGAGGCACGGATGTTGAGCTCGAAGACATAGAGGACGTACGAGGTGTAGCCAGGCAGCACCTGCGGGACGATCGCCACCCGGGCGCGCTGCCAGCGGGTGGCCCCAGCCGCGTCGAGCGCCTCCAGCGGCCCGTGATCGACGGCGTCGATGCTCTCCGCGGTCAGCTTGGCGACGATACCGACGTTGAAGACGGTCAGGGCCAGGATGCCCGGCAGCGGGCCGGTGACGACGGCGACGAAGATCAGGGCGTAGGCCATGTCGGGCAGCGACCGGATCACCGCCATCACCGACTTGGTGACCCGATAGACCCCGGGCGGCGCACTGACCTTCGAGCCCAGGAGTGCCACCCCGAGGGCGATCAGGGAGCCGACGAAGGTCGCGATCACCGCGATGGCGGCAGTCTCCATCAGCGCGGTCCACAGCCGCGAGGTCGGGTCGGTGATCTCCGCCCACTCGGGGTGCACCACCTCGCCGAGGATCATCGTCAGCGTCGACCACTGCTCGATGACCGGGGCGAGCGAGAAGTCGATCGCCCAGCCCGCGACCCCCGTGACGGCGACGGCACCGAGGACACCGCCGATCAACAGCAGGCTCGGCGGTGGTTTCGCCGGACGCACCGGGCTCTGCGGGCCGTCCGGGCGCTCGAGGACGGTGCCCGTCATGTCGAGACGTCCTCGCCGGTCAGCGAGCGTCCGTAGATCGCCTCGAAGACAGCGTCGTCGGCATCGGCTGTGGGGCCGTCGAAGACCACCTCGCCCGCGCGCATGCCGATGATCCGGTCCGCGTAGCGCCGGGCGAGGTCGAGGAAGTGCAGGTTGACCACGGTGGTGATGCCCAGGTCCCGGTTGATCTGCCGTAGGTCGCGCATCACCCGGTCGGCCGTCGGTGGATCCAGCGATGCGACCGGCTCGTCGGCGAGCATCACCGACGGCTGCTGCGCCAGAGCGCGAGCGATCGCGACCCGTTGCTGCTGCCCGCCGGAGAGCTCGGAGGCACGTACCCATGCCTTCTCGACGATTCCGACGCGCTCCAGTGCCTCGAAGGCGATCTCCTCGTCGGCTTTGGTGTGCAGCCCGAGCAGGGACCGCCCCCATGACTGGGCGTGCAGCCGGCCGGTGAGCACGTTGCTCATCACGGAGCGGCGGGTCACCAGGTTGAACCCTTGGAAGATCATCCCGATCTCGGCGCGCAGCCGCCGCAGCCGGCGGCCGCGTACCGACCTCACCTCGGTCCCACCCACCGACAGCTTCCCCGCGGTGACCGGCACCAGGCCGTTGATCGTGCGGACGAGCGTGGACTTCCCGGCGCCGGAGAGGCCGACGACCACGACGAACTCCCCTGGCGAGATGGTCAGGCTGACCCCGTCGAGGCCGCGGCTGCCGTTGGGATAGACCACCGAGACCTCGTCGAAGACGATGCCGTGTCCACTGTCGGACCCTCCATCGGACCCGTCACCGGCCCGATGCCCGAGATCCGAGGCGCTCATTCGCCGAAGTTCTCCTCCACGGACTTCGCCTTCTTCAGCGCTGCCTTGTCGACCTTCACCAGGCCCTCGATGTCGTAGACGGCCTCCAGGGTCTTGAGCCCCTTGGGGTCCTTGGCCATCGCGGTGAACGCGTCGATCACCTTCGTACGCAGCTCCTTGGAGAGCCCGCCGGCGACGACGATGCCGTCGTTGGGGATCTCCGCGGAGTAGGCGAACACCACGACGTCGGAGGCGACCTTCGGCTCGTCGGCCGCGACGTCCTCCCGGGCGTCGTCGAAGCTCACTCCGACCGGGTAGTCGCCACGGGCCACCGTCAGGACCGCGGCGTCGTGGTCGCCGGCGAACTGCGCGTCGAGGTCGACCAGCGCGTCGCCGCCGGTGACCAGCCCCCACTGGGTGGCCGGATAGTAGTAACCGGCCGCCGAACCCTGGTCGACGAAGGCGATCGGGGTTCCGGGCTTGATCTTGGACAGGGCGATCTCCCCGGTGGGGCCGGTCTCGGCGGCGTCGGTGCCGTTGCAGTACTTCAGGCCGTCGACGACCTTGACCTCGTCGGCACAGTAAGTCTCGGGGTCGTTGGTGAACCACTGCGTGTGGTAGCTCGACGAGCCGTAGCGCACCGACTGCAGGATCGGCACCGCACCGGCCTGGTCCTCGGCCTGCACCACGCCGATCGGACCGAGCATCGCGACCTGGGCCTGGTCCGACTTCATCGCCACGATCGCGGCCGCATAGCTCTCGGTCACCTCGGCGCGTACGGGGATCCCGATCCGGTCGCTGAGGAACGACTCCAGGCCTTGAGCGCTCTCGGTGATCGAGTCGATGTCCCCGGAGGGCACCAGCGACAGCACGAGCTCCTTGGGATCCTCCGCGGGCGCGGTGCTCTCCCCGCTGCCGCCGCAGGCGGCGAGCGAGAGGGCGAGCGATGCGGCGGCACCGACCGCCAGCAACCGGTTCGTGGGGGTTCTCAACATTGGACAGACTCCTTGAGGGGGTGCGCTGCGATGAAGGCTGAGGGGTCATTCGACCAGTCCGAGACTGCGGAGTACAGGCCCACCAGCGATCCTGCACGAACATGTGCCGGTCCCTGTCGACGGTCGAAGGCGTCAACGTACGCAGCAACACAACCGCGCTCGACAGCGGGTGCCAGGTCGTTGCGCCAGATGTCGCCCACAGACATGAGCCACTCCGGTCTGTCGGCCAGGCCGAAGGCATCGAGGAGGCGGTCCAGGTGACCGGTCATCCGGGTCGGCTTGAGGGCGTCGGCGCGCACCTCGTCGACCACGTCGAGGAGGCCGAGGTGCTCCAGGATCGCGTCCAGGCCGCTGCCCGGGGAGTTGGTCATGATCACCCGGTGGGCGTCGAGGCCGTCGAGCTGGTCGACCAGCCCGTCGGGCGTGCGGATGTCACCGGGCTGCTCGCTCATCGCCGCCCTGCTCCAGACGTACGCCGCGCTCAGCTCCTCCTCGGAGACCCCGGCGGCGAGGCCCAGGATCTTGACCGCCTCGTAGCCGTCCTGAGCGCCGATCAGCGTCTTCGGGGCGCTCTCGGGCAGTCTCTGCCCGAGAAAGGCCTCCGTGGTCTCCAGGAGCGCCTCAGGGGCGACGGTGAGGGCCGCCACCCGGGCGGCGTAGAGACGGACCGGCGTGTCTCCGAGACACACCGTTCCGTCCAGGTCGAGCACCAGCACGGGCCGAGACAACGAGTCCACCTTCCAGGCGCGGGCCGTCGGGGTCGACCCTGCGCATCACGATCACGTCTTCAACGGAAGGTAGGTAAAGACTCTTCCGGACGCAAGCAGCAACGACGTGGTGTCGCGCGTTGTCTGCCGCAGCCCACGATATCGGCCCGAGCCGGTCGTCCCGGTCAGGCGAGGCCCGGCGTGCCGTCGGGTCAGGCGAGCGCGGAGCCGGCGCGGTACTCCTCGTAGGGGGTGTTCCAGTCGCCCCAACCGTTGCTGAAGGTCATGCCGCGGTTGGTGCCGACCGTCTCGACCACGTCACCGCGACGGGTCATGTCGTAGAGGAACTTGGCGTTGGCGTCGCTCATCCCGGTGCAGCCGTGGGAGACGTTGGCGGTGCCCTGCTGGGCCACCGACCAAGGGGCGCCGTGGATGAACTCACCAGAGAACGTCAGCCGCATGGCCCACTTCACGCCCTCCATGTTGTAGTACTCCTGGTCGCCCTGGTTGATCCCGATGGTCTCGGAGTTCATGGTCTTGCGCTCGAACTTCTCGATGATCACCTTCACGCCGCTGCGGGTGATGAACCCTTCCTTGCCGGTCGTGATCGGGATGGTCTTGATCTTCTGCCCGTTCTTGAAGACCTCCATCTGATGGGTCTTCGCGTTGGCCCGGTAGATGTGCGCGTCACCGGTCTTGAAGGTGATCTGGCGGTTCTTCTGGCCGAAGACGCCGTCGCCGGCGGGGACCGAGTTGATGTTGAGCTTCACCTTGACCGTGGAGTTGGCCTGCCAGTAGTCGCGCGGGCGGTAGTGGGCCTCCTTGTCGTTCACCCAGTACCACGACCCCTCCTGCTTCGGGGTCGACTCGACGATCATCTTCTTCTCGAAGGCGGCCTTGTTCTTCACCGGCAGGTCGTACGTGACGATGATGGGCATCCCGACGCCGACGGTCTCGCCGTCGAGCGGCGCGACCGAGGGGTAGGTCTGGCGGTCCAGGCCGAGGTCCTCGGTCGCGAAGGCAATCTGGCTCTTCTTCTCCAGACCGTCGTCGCCTGTGGCGGTGACCGCGAGGGTGTAGGACGCGGTCGGCTCGAGCACATCGCCCGCACTCCAGCTGAGGCCGTCCTCGGTGATGGTGCCGCGCACCTTGGCACCCTTGGCCCCGGTCAGCATGACCTCGTCGAGACGCCCCTTGGCCACGTCGACCTTGACCACCTTGTCGACCGGGACGCCCGTCGCGTTGTCCTCGATGTTGTGCGTGATCTGCACCTTGGGCTCGGCGGGCTTCTTGGGCTCCTTCGAAGCCGGCTCTGCACCGCACGCGGCGAGCACCGGCGCGAGCGCCGCTGCCGCTGTGGTCCACAGCACCCGTCGGCGGGCGAGCAGAGACGGATGGTGAAACGGTGACTGCGATGACACGGTGAGACTGCTCCAGACCTGTTTAATTACCTCAACGTCCTGTACCCGGGCGTGAGCGCATTTAACCCTACCGGGCATCCCCAAGATCCGCCCAAGAAAATGAGAACAGGGCCCGATCCATCTGGATCGGGCCCCGCTAGCTAGGCGTCGTCCGGTGCGTGCGATCGCAAGGCGTGGGCGCGAAGGCGACCTTCAGGGCGAAGCCGGTCGTCGAGTGCCCACAACGCCGCGAGCGTGCGTGCCGGGCGGCGCCTAGTGCTTGAACTCGCCCCTGTAGTACTCAAAGTTCCAGCCGGCGATGGCCAGCATGCCGAGCACGGCGGCGATGATGACCAGCCACCAGGCGGCCATCGCGACCGCGAGGACCACCAGGCCGAAGGTGAGCGCGGCCCACAGCGGCCACCAGGAGAACGGCGGGAAGAAGCCGTACTCCCCTGCGCCCTCGGCGATGTCGCCGTCGGCACGGTCCTCGGGCCGCGGGTCCATCTTGATCGCGTGGAAACCGAGGTAGACGGTGATCATCGCGAACAGCAGCGTGCACATCACCAGCGCCGAGGTGCCGGTCCAGTCACCGCCCTCCTCGGAGGCCGCGGTGATGAGCCAGTAGGCCGGGGTGACCAGCACCAAGAAGACGGTGCAGACCACGAACAACCAGGCTTCAGACTTCATCGGGCTCAGCCCTCCTTGTTGGTGCCGGTGGCTGCGTCAGCCTTGCGGAGATCGTCCTCATCGTGCTCCAGCGCCGCGATCTCCGGGTGGTGGAGGTCGAAGGCCGGGGACTCCGAGCGGATCTTCGGGATCGAGACGAAGTTGTGGCGCGGCGCCGGGCAGGCGGTGGCCCACTCCAGCGAGCGGCCCCAGCCCCACGGGTCGTCCACGGTCACCAGCGGTGCCTTGCGGGAGACGTAGAGGTTGTAGAAGAAGGGCAGCATCGACAGGCTCAGCAGGAACGCACCCACCGTCGAGAACTGGTTCAGGAAGGTGAACCCGTCGCTGGGCAGGTAGTCGGCGATGCGTCGCTGCATGCCCTCGACACCGAGCCAGTGCTGGACCAGGAAGGTCGCGTGGAAGCCGATGAACAGCAGCCAGAAGTGGACCTTGCCGAGGCGCTCGTCGAGCATCCGACCGGTCATCTTCGGCCACCAGAAGTAGAAGCCGGCGAACATCGCGAACACGACGGTCCCGAAGACCACGTAGTGGAAGTGCGCGACCACGAAGTAGGAGTCGGAGACCTGGAAGTCGAGCGGCGGGCTCGCCAGGATGATGCCGGTCAGACCGCCGAAGAGGAAGGTCGTCAGGAAGCCGATCGACCAGAGCATCGGGGTGTCGAAACTGACTGAGCCGCCCCACATCGTGCCGATCCAGTTGAAGAACTTCACGCCTGTCGGCACCGCGATCAGGAACGTCATCCCGGAGAAGAACGGCAGGTTGACCGCGCCGGTGACGAACATGTGGTGCGCCCACACCGCCACCGAGAGGATCGCGATGCCGAGGGTCGCGGCGACCAGACCGACGTAGCCGAAGATCGGCTTGCGGCTGAAGACCGGGAGGATCTCGGAGATGATGCCGAAGAACGGCAGCGCGATGATGTAGACCTCGGGGTGGCCGAAGAACCAGAACAGGTGTTGCCACAGGATCGGTCCGCCGTGAGAGGCGTCGAAGACATGAGACCCGAACTGGCGGTCCGACTCGAGCATCAGCAGCGCGGCGGCGAGGATCGGGAACGCGATCAGCACGAGCAGCGCGGTGATCAGGGTGTTCCAGGTGAAGATCGGCATCCGAAACATGGTCATGCCCGGCGCGCGCATGCAGATGATCGTGGTGATGAAGTTGACCGCGCCGAGGATGGTGCCCAGACCAGCCATGTAGAGGCCCATGATCCACAGGTCGCCACCAACGCCCGGGGAGTACTGCGCACTGGAGAGCGGCGTGTAGGCGAACCAGCCGAAGTCGGCCGCGCCGGTCGGGGTGAGGAAGCCGCTGGCCGCGATCAGACCACCGAAGAGGTAGAGCCAGTAGCTGAACATGTTCAGCCGCGGGAAGGCGACGTCAGGAGCGCCGATCTGCAGCGGCATGATGACGTTGGAGAAGCCGAAGAACAGCGGCGTCGCGAAGAGCAGCAGCATGATCGTGCCGTGCATCGTGAACAACTGGTTGAACAGCTCGTCGTTGACGACCTGCTGACCCGGGAACGCCAGCTCCGAACGCATCAGCAGCGCCATCAGGCCGCCGAGCAGGAACCAGAAGAACGACGTGACCAGGTACATCTTGCCGATCAGCTTGTGATCGGTGGTGGTCAGCAGCTGGTAGATCTGCTTGCCGAGTGGTTTGCGACCCTCGGTGACCGGGCGCGCAGCAGTGGTGGTCACTCGCCCTCCTCCTCGTTGTGAGCGGCGACGTCGTCGGCGGGGCGGGTGGACTTGCCACCACCGAGCAGCGGACGCTCGGCCTCGAAGCCGTTCTGTGCCAGCGTGTCGACGTAGGACTTGTAGTCGCCCTCGGAGAGGATCGCGACCTTGAAGATCATCCGCGCGTGGTAGACACCGCAGAGCTCGTAGCAGGCGCCACGGAAGGTGGTGCCGTCGATGAGGTCCTCGGCGTTCGCGTCGAAGGTGGCCGTAGCCTCCTTCGTGGTGATCGAGTAGTGGTTCACCCGACCCGGGACGACGTCCATCCTCATGCCGAAGTCCGGAACACCGAAGTTGTGGATGACATCGGCCGAACGCAGGTTGAACCGCGTGGTGGTCTTCTCCGGGAGGACCAGCGTCGGGATGTGCGAGCCCGTGCCCACGACGTAGCCGTAGCGGTCGTAGGGGTACTCGTCGTCGACGAGGTTGTCGTCCGCGCTCACGTCGGGCTCACCGATGCCGTGGTTGAAGGTCCACTGCCACTGCTGGCCGGTCACCTCGATCACGTTGGTCGGGTTGCCGTTGTCCAGCATCTCGTTCTGGACCTTGACGGTGTGGTCGAAGAACACGATCACCATCAGAACCGGGGCGACCGTGTAGAAGATCTCCAACGGCAGGTTGTAACGCGTCTGGACCGGGACGTCGGCGTCACTGCGGCGTCGGTAACGCCAGATCGCCCAGAAGATGAGCCCCCAGGTCAGAACACCTGTGATCAATGCGGCCCACCACGCTCCCTGCCACAGGGCGAGGTTGTGCTCCCCCTGCTCAGAACGTGGCTCGGGGAAGCCGAAACGCGCCGCTTCGTCCGAACAGCCACTCAGCAGGAGGGCGCCGGCCGTCAGCGTCGCCACCAGCGCACCACGTCGGGCGCGGGCGTGGGACGGATTCGATCCGGCCCTTGGCAAGTGCAGACCCACTACGAGCCTCTCTCTCATGCGAACACTCAGATGTCGGCAGACTACCGCGAGCACCTCCGGAATCATCCTCAGGGGTTCCTCATGTCGCGCTTGGCTACCGTTGTCCTCCGTGACCGAACCCTTCACCTACCTCGACGCCGCGTCGGCCGAACCGCTCCATCCCGCCGCGCGGGAAGTGCTTCTGGCCGCGGCCGATCAGGGGTATGCCGACCCTCGCCGCCTGCACCGTCCCGCGCGCAACGCGGCGCTGCTGCTCTCGAACGCCCGCGAGGTCGTGGCCGAGGCGTTGGGGGTGCGTCGAGATGAGGTGCTTTTCACATCGTCGGGGACCGCCGCCGTGCACGCTGGCCTGCTGGGGCTCGGTTCACGTGGCATAGGTCACAGTGCCGTCGAGCACCAGTCGGTGATCGATGCCGCCCGATGGTCGCAGCGCTCCCCCGTCACCGAGCTGGCGATCGACAGCGAGGCCCGGGTCGAGGTAGCCGCCGTGCAGGACGCGGTACGGGCCGGAGACGTCGATGTGATCGCCGTCCAGCAGGCCAACCACGAGGTCGGCGCGCTCCAGCCCCTCGACGAGGTCGCATCCGCCGCCGGGCCGGTCCCGCTCTTCGTCGACGCCTGCGCCTCCATGGGGCGGCTGCCCCTGCCCTCGGCCGGCGAGGTGATCGCCGGCTCTGCCCGCAAGTGGGGCGGCCCGGGCGGTGTGGGGGTGCTGGTCGTGCGCCGGGCGGCGCGGTGGCGCTGGCCGTTCCCGGGTGATGAGTGGTCGCGTACGGACCAGGGGTTCACCAACATCCCCGGGGCGCTGGCCGCCGCGGCCGCACTCCAGGCCGTGGTCGCCGAGCGCGAGGAGGTCAACGCCCGCCAGCACGAGCTGATCTCGCTGGTCAGGGAGCGGGTCCGGGCGGAGATCCCGGACGTGGACGTGGCCGGGCCCGCCGACGGGCGCCTCCCCCACCTGGTGACGTTCTCGGCGCTGTACGTCGACGGCGAGGCCCTCGTGACCGCGCTGGACCGCCTCGGCGCCGGTGTCGCGAGCGGCTCCGCCTGCACCTCCGACACCCGCGAGCCGTCTCGCGTGCTTGCTGCAATGGGAGCGTTGACACACGGTAACGTTCGGCTGTCGCTGACCCGCGACACGACGCGAGAGGATGTGGAGCGCGTGCTCGATGCACTGCCCGGGATCGTCAAGGACCTGCGCGCCGAGGCGGGGCTATGAGCGTCCCGACCGTCGTCCTCGACTGCCGTGGCCAGGCTTGCCCGCGACCCGTCATCGAGCTCGGCCGACACCTCGGTGACGTCGAGATCGGCGAGGTGATCGCGGTAGCCGCCGACGACGTCGCCGCCCACCACGACGTGCCTGCCTGGGCCCGGATGCGCGGCCAGGAGTTCGTCGGCGAGGTGGAAGCAGCAGACGGCGTACCCGTCTATCGGATACGCCGTCTCAGTTGAGAGGTTCCGCGAGCGTCGATCTCGACCCGCAGTCGCGGCTTCGCAAGCTCAGCCGCGCGCTCGCTCGATCCCTTCGCGTTGCTCCCCGCTCGTTCCTCGCGGGCAGCAGGCTCAGGCCTTGAGGTTCGGTGCGATCTGGTCCGCGGCGGTGTCGCCGTAGGACTCGCGGACCCGGGCCACGAACTCCTCGGCGGTGAAGGAGTACTCCTGCGGGCCGACGGTCTCGACGCAGTAGGCAGCCAGGACACAGCCGACCTCGGCGGCCTGCTCCAGCTCGCAGTCCCAGGCCAGCGCGGCCAGGAAGCCGGCCCGGAAGGCGTCTCCGACGCCGGTGGGCTCGATGGCCTTCACGTTCTTCGCGGCCGGCACCTCGATGGCGTCCTCGCCCTTGCGCTGGATACGCGCACCGTCCTTGCCGAGGGTGGTGACCTGGGTGCCGACGCGGGCCAGGACCTCCTCGGCGGACCAGCCGGTCTTCTGCTGGAGGACGTGGGACTCGTACTCGTTGGTGAACAGGTACGCGGCGCTGTCGACGAGCTCGCGGATCAGCTCACCGTCGCCGAACGCGAGCTGCTGGCTCGGGTCGGAGATGAAGGTGTAGCCGCGCTGGCGCGCCTCCTGGGTGTGGCGCTTCATCGCGTCGGGGTCGTCGGGCGCGACCAGCACGAACGACGGCTCGCCGACCTTCTCCGCGATCGGGCCGAGCTCGATCTCGCGGGCCTCGGCCATCGCGCCCGGGTAGAAGCTGGCGAACTGTGCCATCGCGGTGTCCGTGGTGCACACGAAACGCGCGGTGTGCAGCGTCTCCGAGACGCGCAGGTGGTCGCAGTTGACGCCGTGGCGCTCCAACCAGGAGCGATAGTCGGCGAAGTCCTCGCCGACCGCCCCGACGAGCACCGGATCGAGACCGAGGTTGGCCAGGCCGAAGGAGATGTTGGCACCGACACCGCCTCGGCGGATCTCGAGGTCGTTGACCAGGAAGCTCACCGAGAGCTTGTCGAGCTGGTCGGCGACCAGCGAGTCGGCGAACTTTCCACCGAAGCTCATCAGGTGGTCGGTGGCGATGGACCCTGCGATCAGGAGTGAACCGGACATGCGCGGAACCCTACCGGCGAGACCTCGGACGACGTTAAGACTCGGCCGTGGACGGGAGGCGAAATATTACCGCCGAGTCGGCCTTCTACTACCGGTTGGTAGTGCTTACCGTCGTTTGTATGACAGACATGCGCGTTCCGTACGACGACCTCGACAGCCCGGCGCAGCTCTGCTCCGACTGTGCCGCCGCCGACAGCGCGCTGAGCCTGCCCGCACCGAGAGTGCGTGCGGCCGAGCGCCCGGCGCCGACGGTCCGGATGCAGGCTCGTGAGCCGGGCGACACCGCCATGCTCGCGGCGTGCGAGCATGCCGCCGACGACCTCGCCCTGACCTGATCGGCCTCGGCCTCCCTCACCGGGAGGCCACACATGCACAGCAGCCCCCTGCCTGCGCGGCAAGAGGCTGCTGACGTACTTGGCCAGGTTCGGCTCAGTGGAAGGAGTCTCCACAAGCGCACGATCCTGTGGCGTTGGGGTTGTCGATGGTGAACCCCTGCTTCTCGATGCTGTCCACGAAGTCGATCATGGCGCCGTTGAGGTAGGGGACGCTCATCCGGTCGACTACGACGGAGACACCGTCGAAGTCGGTGACCACGTCACCGTCGAGGGTGCGCTCGTCGAAGAAGAGCTGGTAGCGCAGGCCGGAGCAGCCGCCGGGCTGCACCGAGATGCGCAGGCTGAGGTCGTCGCGGCCTTCCTGCTCCAGGAGGCTCTTCACCTTCGCGGCGGCAACGTCGCTCACGTTGATGGAGTCGGCGCGGCGTTCGGTCGTCTGCTCGGTCATGTAGCTGGGCTCCCTGTGCGTGGGTGCGGGTGTGTCCTAAGGCTCAATCGTCGCACATCCTCGGTTATTCCCGATGGTCGGCGGACCACGTCCGGGCCACCCGGGCGGCCACCTGGACCAGGGAGTCGTACGCCTCGGCGAGCGCCCGCTCCTCGCCGACGCTGTCGACGAGGGAGTAGGCGGCGTCGATGCCGAGCGTCCGCAGCTCCCGTCCGCTCATGCTGGCCTTGCCGGCCAGCACGATGCAGGGCCGCAGCGACTGCTCGGCCAGGCGTGCCACCCCGACCGGGACCTTGCCGGCGGTGCTCTGCGGGTCGAAGGACCCCTCGCCGGTGATCACCAGGTCGGCCCAGGCAGCCAGCTCGGGCAGCCCGAGCAGGTCGGCGACGACCTCGAACCCCGGCCGCCGCTTGCCGCCGAGGAGCAGCAGCGCGAATCCCATGCCGCCGGCCGCTCCGGCACCCTTCTCGGTCGCGGTCTTGCGCGAGGTGGCGGCGGCCAGGTCTTGGAGCGCACCGTCCCAGCGGGGCATGGCCTCCTCCACCAGCCCTTTCTGCTCCCCGTAGACCTTGACCGCACCGAAGAGGCCGGTCAGCGGGTTGTCGACGTCGCTGGCGATCACGATCTCGAGACCGAGCGGCTCGGGCAGTGTCACCTCGGTGACGCCCTCGAGCCCGACGAGGCCGCCGTCGAGCGGCCGGTCCGCGGTGGCACCCAGCGCAGCGAGCAGACCCGCTCCCCCGTCGCTCGTGCCCGAGCCGCCGAGGCCGACCACGACCTTGATCGCTCCGGCGTCGCGAGCGGCGAGGATCAGCTGCCCCACGCCGTACGAGGTCGCCTGCTCGGCGCCCTTCCCGCCGGTCAGGTGCAGGCCGGCCGCCTGGGCTGACTCGACATACGCGGTCCCGCCGTCGACCAGGATCTGTGCGGCCACCGGCTCGCCGTGCGGTCCGCTGACCTCGAGGTCGTGGAGGTCGCCGCCGAGGGACTCGTGCAGCAGCGCGAGGAACCCCGGTCCACCGTCTGCCATCGGCACCAGCGAGAGCTCGTCGCGGGGAGCCGTACGCCGCCAGCCCTCCGCGATCGCGGCGGCCGCGTGGGAGGCGGAGAGCGTGCCTGCGTACTTGTCGGGGGCGATCAGGACTCGCATGGCCGAAACCTACCCGCGGACCGAAAGATCCGCGTGTCCACCGTCCGTCCAAAGCCACAACCATTGCGGATGCGTCGGGTTAAGGTCGTTTCGTGCGGTTCTTCCGGCGGCCCACGGCCAGCGACACAGAGACCAGACGGATCCGTGGCTTCTGGACCTGGTGGGCACAGAAGGGTGCGCTCGCCTGTGACGCAGCGCTCGATGCCGACGACCAGGACGCTCTGGTCGACCTGCTGGCCAGACGGGTCGACGCGATCGAGGCGGGCCTGAGCTGGGAGGTCGGCCCCGGACCGCTGGGTGGGCGCCTGCTGGTCGTCTCTGCCGGCGGCGACCCGGACCACCGCGCACTGGCTCGCCGCTGGCTGCTCGCCGCCCCCGAGCCCGACGGCGTCTCGCCCTGGGAGTTCAGCGACCAGCGGCCGCCGGTCGAGGATCCGGTCCAGGCGGTGCTCACCACCTCCGGCGGAGCCGAGATCCGGCTGGCCGACGTGCTGGTGAGCGGCCGGCAGAACGGCGCCCACTTCGACATCACGCTCTTCCACCCGGCCTTCCCGGAGCTCGCCGACGACGCCCGGCTGCAGGTCGCCTTCCACGCCCTCGACACCACCCTGGGCGAGTCCAACGCCGAGCTGTGGATCGGCGAGGTCGAGACCGCCACCGCCCGCCCCCGCAACGGCTTCGGCCTCGACGGGCTGCGCACCGCCGTACGCAACCTCCGCAAGGAGTACGTCGACCCCGACGGCAACCCGGCCTGGGTGCTGCTCCGCGGGGAGAGCCCGCAGGGTCCGGTGGAGGCGAGCGCGGTCGTCCCGCTGCACCCGGTCCTCGCCCCCAACCTGACCCACCACGTCGGAGTGATGATCCCCTATGTCGGCTTCGCCGAGCGTGGGCTCCCCTCGGCCGATGCCCTGCGCGACCTCGGTCGGCTCGAGGACCGGCTCGCCTCGACCCTCGGACCCGACGGCCGCGTCGTCGCCCATGAGACCACCAACGGCGTACGTCTTCTGCACGCCTACATCGACCCGACCACCTCCGCTCCGCAGCGGCTGGAGGAGACGGTCGGCGACTGGGCCCACGGCGACGTCGTCACCCGGGTCGACACCGACCCCGCTTGGGAGGCCGTCCGACCGCTGCGCGCCTGAGATAGGTTCACCAGCCATGGACATCCGGCCAATGCAGCCTGAGGACGTGCCGCTCGCCGAGAGACTCAGCGACGATGCCTTCCATGAGGCCGCGACGCTGTCACGGCGCGCTTGCGACCCTCCCGCCCAGCGGCGTACGGCCTCCCGGTCCGCGAACTGGATCACCCGCACCGAGGGGTTCCTGACCACGGACCCAGAGGGCTGTCTGGTGGCGTACGACTCCGAAGGTCTGGCCGGCTTCGCCACCTCGGCACGACGCGAGGACGCCCTCTGGTTCCTGTGCACCTTCGCCGTCCGTCCCGGGATCCAGGGCATCGGAATCGGAAAGCGCCTGCTGCACGCCGCGATGGCGTACGGCTCCGACTGCCCTCGCTGGATGCTGTCGGCGAGCGACGATCCCAAGGCGCTGCGTCGTTACCGCCTGGCCGGGTTCGACCTTCATCCTCAACTCGTGCTCCACGGCGATGTCGACCGCTCGTCGCTGGTCGCCGCCCCCAGAGTCCGCGACGGTGCCGCAGCGGACCACGACCTCCTCGACGAGGTCGACCGCGCGATCCGCGGAGCGGCCCACGGGCTCGACCACCAGATGCTCTCCGCCATGGGCACGCTGGTCGTCGACACCGGCAGGAAGGGCTATGCCTACGCCGGTGGCAGCGGGCCCGCACTGCTCGCCGCGCTGGACGAGGAGACAGCAACCAGGCTGCTTTGGGAATGTCTCGCCCGCACCGAGGGCACGGCCACGGTGGCCCACGTGACCGGCGCCAACCAGTGGGCAGTCGACGTGGGCCTGGCTGCGGGCCTGCGGATCGGCACCGAGGGCTTCCTGGGTGTACGCGGCATGGCTCCTCCATCGCCCTACCTTCACAACGGCGCCCTCCTCTAGGACCACCATGTGACCTACGCCACCGGAGCACCTAGCCCACGACATGTATTATCGTCATCATGACGACTGTCGACCTCCCGCTGCTCCCTCTCGGGCGCGGCACCGACCTGAACTCAGAGCGTGGCGTCGAGTGTCCCGGTGATCTGCCGGCCGCCTCCGATCCCGACCTGGTCGCGCGCGCTCTCGCCGCCAAGGAGAAGCTGGGCGAAAAGGTGTTCGTCCTCGGACACCACTACCAGCGCGACGAGGTCGTCCAGTTCGCTGACGTGATGGGCGACTCCTTCAAGCTCGCCCGTGACGCGGCCGCGCGACCGGACGCGGAGTACATCGTGTTCTGCGGCGTGCACTTCATGGCCGAGTCGGCCGACATCCTCACCTCGCCGTCGCAGGCGGTCATCCTTCCGGACCTCGCCGCCGGGTGCTCGATGGCCGACATGGCGCGGCTGGGCCAGGTCGAGAAGGCCTGGGAGGCGCTGTCCGAGGCGGGCGTGGCCGAGCAGGTCGTGCCGGTGACCTACATGAACTCCTCCGCCGACATCAAGGCGTTCTGCGGACGCCACGACGGCGTCGTGTGCACCTCCTCCAACGCGCAGGCCGTGCTGGAGTGGGCCTTCGACCAGAAAGACGACGCCAAGGTTCTCTTCTTCCCCGACCAGCACCTCGGCCGCAACACCGCGGTCCTGAAGCTCGGTCTGTCGCTCGACGACTGCGTCGTGTGGGACCCGCTCCAGCCCGGTGGCGGCGTGAGCGCCGAGGAGCTCCGGGCGGCGAAGGTGATCCTGTGGAAGGGCCACTGCTCGGTCCACGGCCGCTTCTCCCCCGACACCATCGACGAGCTGCGGGCCGAGATCCCGGGTGTGCAGATCCTGGTCCACCCCGAGTGCCAGCACGAGGTCGTCCTCAAGGCCGACCTGGTCGGCTCGACCGAGTTCATCATCTCGACCATCGAGGCCGCTCCTGCTGGATCCGCCTGGGCGATCGGCACCGAGCTCAACCTGGTCAAGCGCCTCGCCGCCGCCCACCCGGACAAGCGGATCGTCTTCCTCGACCGCACCGTCTGCTACTGCTCGACGATGAACCGCATCGACCTCCCCCACCTCGTCTGGGCGCTGGAGTCCCTCGTCGAGGGTCAGGTCGTCAACCGCATCGAGGTCGACCCCGACACCGCCCACTACGCCGAGCTCGCCCTGCAGCGCATGCTCGACCTCCCGGGCAAGACTCAAGACGACTGACTGACCCACCCTCGCCGAAGCGTCACGTACGTCGGCCGAAGCGTCACTCCGGTCGGCCGAGTTGGCATCGATGACGCCTCGACCAACCGCAGTGACGTCTCGGCCGGCGGGAGTGACGTCTCGGTCAGGTGTCGTTGAGCCAGGCCAGGACAGCGAGCACGCGACGGTTGTCGTCGCTCGCCTGAGGCAGGTCGAGCTTGGTGAAGATCGAGCTGATGTGCTTGCCGACCGCCTTCTCGGTGACGAAGAGCCGGGCGGCGATGGCGGCGTTGGAGCGACCCTCGGCGATCAGCGTCATCACCTCACGCTCCCGCTCGGTGAGCCGGTCGAGGGGGCGTTCCCGGCGGGTGAGGAGCGCGGCGACGACCTCCGGGTCGAGGACGGTCCCGCCGCCGGCGACCTGGCGTACCGCCCCGAGGAAGGCATCGACGTCGGCGACGCGGTCCTTGAGCAGGTAGCCGACCGCGCCCTCTCCACCGGCGAGCAGGTCGCGCGCATAGAGCGGCTCGACGTACTGGCTCAGTACCAGCACCGGAAACCCTGACCGCGCCTGTCTGACCTCGATCGCGGCGGTGAGGCCCTCGGTGGTGAAGGACGGCGGAAGACGTACGTCGACCACCGCAGCGTCCACGTCCGGCCGGACCAGCGCCCGAGCCAGCGCGGGCGCGTTGTCGACAGCCTCGACGACCTCGATCCCGCCCGCTTCGAGGATCCGGGTGAGGCCGACACGGAGCAGCGCCTGGTCCTCGGCCAGAACCACCCTCAGATCCGGCAAGGCACCTCCAGAGCGATCAGAGTCGGTCCGCCGGGCGGGCTCTCGACCTCGACGCTGCCGTCGAAGGCGGCCAGTCTGGTCGCCACGCCGGAGAGCCCGTGTCCGGTGCCGTCGGCGCCGCCGCAGCCGTTGTCGCCGACCACGATCCGCAGCCGCTGCCCGTTGTGGCTGCCGCGTACGAACGCCCGGTCGGCACCGGAGTGCTTGACCGCGTTGGCCAGGCACTCGGCCACCGCGAAGTAGGCCGCCGACTCGACCGGGTCGGGCAGGCGGCCGGGCAGCTCGATGGCGACGGTGACCGGCAACGGCAGTCCGGCGGTGATGGCCTGGACGGCTCCCACGAGACCACGGTCGGCGAGCACGGGCGGCAGGATGCCGCGTACGACTCCGCGCAGGTCCTCCAACGCGGACACCGTGGTCTCGCGGGCCTCGCGCAGCAGCGCGGCGGCGGCGTCCGGGTCGCTCGCCATCAGCTTCTCGGCCAGCCCGACGCTCATCCCGACGGCGGCGATCCTGGCCTGGGCGCCGTCGTGGAGGTCGCGCTCGATGCGACGCAGCTCGGCGGCCGAGTGGTCCAGGGTCTCGGCACGGGTCGACTCGACCGTCTCGACCCTGGCGGCGAGCGCGGCGACCTGCCCTTGACCGAGGATGCCCCGATCGGCCAACGCCCGCGCTCGAACCAAGCCCGGCGTCGCCACCCACCACACCACCAGCAGCGGACCGGTGACCAGGACCAACAGCCAAGCCGCCCAGGTGGCGCCGGCGAGGCCCAGGATCAGCCAGGTGAGCGGCACGGTCAACAACCCCGCGGGGAGCACGGAGAGCACGAAGCCACCGGTCGCCGAGAAGCAGCAGAAGGCGAAGTCGCGCCACCGCGCCTTCTCGCTGATCCACCGGAACGGCCGGCTGAGAACCGGCAGCGCACTCAGGTCCACGTACGCCTCGGGGATGGCCTCCCCGAGGAGCATCCCGCTCACCCGGCGATGCACGCCGGCGACGGCCTGGGTGGCGGGCACCGCCCCCAGGGCGATCCCGATGCCGACACCGAACGCCAGCCCGAGCGGGATCGAGAGCAGCGTGAGGATGGCCATCGTCAGCGCGGGGGCCATCATCAGGGCATAGCCCAGCGATAATCCGGTCAGCCGGAGCCGCTCGACGAGCGCCTGCCCGCTGAACGGCTCCGGTCGCACGCTTCGGATCGGTGCATCCCACTCGGCCATCAGGAGTGAGTGTGACATCAGCGGACGCCGGACGTCGTGCGCAATGCCCGACTCGTCGCACCGGCCGCGGAGGCCAGCGTCAGCGCCACGGCGCCGGCGATCAGCAGGGGCGGCAGCCAGAGCTGTGCATCGGGAACCAGGCCCTCACCCCGGACGTAGGCGAACGGGACGATCGTCGCCTGGGCCGCGAGCAGGCCGGCGAAGGTGCCGACCGCGGCGACGATGCAAGCCTCGGTGAGGACGGAGCCACGCACCTGCCCAGGGGTGGCACCGAGCAGCCGCAACGTGTGCAGCTCCGGACGCCGATCGGCGAGGACTGCCGCGAAAGCGTTGATGACCATGATCCCCGCGAACGCGCAGATCATCGCGGCGACCACGTTGTTGAGCAGGTTGATCGACTCGTGGCCCTCGGTGATCCCCGGGGGCAGTCCGGTGGGCAGGGTACGTTCATTCATCCCGACCAGCATGAGGATGCTGACCGCAGCCGCCGAGAGCACCATCACCGGCGCGAGCACCCCGGCGAGCAGGTGGGATCTCCGCGAGGTGTTGTACGCCGCCAGGTGACCGCTCGCCCCGGTCAGCAGCGGCCGCAGCAGCCAGCTGCCTGCGCGCAGCAGCATCGGTGCCAGCGCGGCGAGACCCACGGCGACGACCAGGCCGAGCGAACCGGTCGTCGCCATCGCGTCGTAGGGATCAGCGGCGTCTTTGCCCGCGGCAAGAGTCAACGCGATCATGGTCGTGGTGTGGACGGCGGCGAGCAGCGCCACCACCCAGCGCCACCAGGCGATCCGGCCGGTGCCCGTCCGCGCTTCGGCGAGAACGACCGTCGCCGGTCCCCGTGAGGACCGCGATCCGGCCAGCCCGGCGGCCGCCGCGGAGACGAGCAGGAGCAGGACGACGGTCGCTATGAGCGCGACCCAGCCACCCGAGTGGGAGACCTGCTCGCCGACGACGCCGCCGGACTGCAGCAGGTCGAGGAGCCACCGGCTGGTCCGGTCGGCCACGAGGGCACCGAGGACCGCGGCGACGAGCGCGACCACGAGCGTCTCGGCCCGCACCAGCGAACGAACCTGACGGGGCTCGGCCCCCATGGTGCGGAGCAGACCGATCTCGACCTCGCGCTGTCGCACGGTGATCCCGACGGTGGAGACGACCGAGAAGAGCGCGATGACGGCGCCCCAGGCTTCGACCACTCCCCCGAGGATGAGCAGAGTCTCCTGCTCGACAGTCGGCGTACCGGGTGCGAGCGCGACCTGGATCAGCGGTGTGAACGACCCCATCACCACCGCGCCCAGCAGGATCGCGAAGAAGGTCGCGGTCATGGCGATGCCGCGATGGCGCAGCGAGCGCACTGCCAAGGTGAACATCACACCAGGTCCCGCTCTGCGCGTGCGGTGAGTTCGTCGAGATGTGCCATCTGACCGGCGACGACCTCGGCTTCAGGGTTGTCCATCCGCCCCACGGTGCGGCCGTCGACGAGGAAGACGACGCTGTCCGCGTACGCAGCGGCGACGGGGTCGTGGGTCACCATCACGACGGTCGCGCCGAGCTCGCGCACGAGGCTCCGGAGCAGGGTGAGCACCGAGGCGGCCGTGTGGGAGTCGAGGGCTCCGGTGGGCTCGTCGGCGAGGACGATGTCGGGACCGGTCACCAGCGCCCGGGCGATCGCGACCCGCTGCTGCTGGCCGCCGGAGAGCTGGCCTGGCAGGTGGCCGGCGCGCTCGGCCAGGCCGACCCGATCGAGCAGCTCGCGCACCCGGCGGCGGGCCGCTGCGTCGATCCGGCCTCCGGCGAGGCGCAGCGGCAGCGCGACGTTCTGTTCGGCAGTGAGGTAGGGCAGCAGGTGGAACCCCTGGAAGACGAAACCGATCCGCTCACGGCGCAGCCTGGTCCGGTGCGCCTCGGACAGCTCGGTGACGTCCTGGCCCGCGATGAGGACCCGGCCGCCCGTCGGCTGCTCCAGCGCTCCGGCGCAGGTCAGGAAGGTGGACTTGCCGGAGCCGGAGGGCCCCATCACGGCGGTGAACGTGCCCGGCGCGCAGGCCAGGTCGAGTCCGTTGAGCGCGGTCACCGCGGCGGCACCGATGCCATAGGTCCTGGTGAGGCCGGTGACCTCGAGTGCGGGTGTGGTCACGGGGTGGCTCCTGGGGTTCGGGTGGCTGATGTCACCCTTCGACGCTAAGGAACGCGTCGCTTGCCCACGATGGGCTCAAGGACCCGACCCAGGTAGGGAAATCCCCACCTCACCCGTCGGAGGAGCACGGGAGGCGTACGGCGATCGTGGTGTCGCCAGGGACGCTGGTCAGCCTCACCGTGCCGCCGTGGGCGGTGACGATGGCGTGGACCAGGGCCAGGCCGAGGCCGGCGCCGCCGTCGCGCTGGCGGGCCTCGTCGGCGCGGGTGAAGCGCTCGAAGGCGCGTGGGACGAGATCCGGCGGGAAGCCCGGTCCGTCGTCGTGAACATCGAAACCGTCACGACGTACGCGGACGGTGACCGTGGTGCCGGCGGGCGTGTGCCGCCGCTCGTTGGTGAGCAGGTTGCTGATCACCTGATGGAGTCGTTGGTCGTCGCCGGTGAGGATCACCTCGGCGTCGGCGTCGGCCGGCAGCTCGAGCCGCCAGATGTGCGACGGGGCGACGACCCGGGCGTCGTCGACGGCCTCGAGGAGCAGCCGGGTCAGGTCGACCGACTCGCGGGCGAGCGGGCGGCCCTGGTCGAGGCGGGCGAGCAGGAGCAGATCCTCGACCAGCGTGGTCATCCGCAGCGACTCCTCCTCGACCTTGCCGAGCGCCATCGGGACCGCTTCCGGCCGCTGCTGGGCCAGCTCGGTGTAGCCGCGGATGGTGGTCAGCGGCGTGCGCAGCTCGTGGGAGGCGTCGGCGACGAACTGGCGTACCTGCTGCTCGCTGCGGTGACGCTCGGCCAGGGAGGTCTCGACGTGGTCGAGCAGCGAGTTGAGCGCGGCACCGACCTGACCGACCTCGGTGTCCTCGTCGGTGAGCCGCTCGGGGACCCGGTCGGTCACCGAGACCTCGCCGGAGGACATCGGGAGGCCGGCGACGGCATGCGCGGTGGCGGCGACCTCTCGCAACGGGCTGAGCTGGCGGCGTACGACGACGTAGCCCACGCCTGCGGCGGCCAGGACGCCGAGGAGAGTCAGCAGGGCCTCCCAGAAGATCAGGCTCCCGATGGTCTTCTCGACCTCACCTGTGGAGTGGCCGGTGACGATGATCGACGTCTGGCCGGTGTTCGTGTTGAAGACGGCCTGGGCGATCACCCGGTAGGTGCCGTGATCGGGCAGCTCGACGTTGTAGGCACGAGCGTCGACGCGCACATCCCGCAGCGCACCGAGATCGTCTGTGGTGAGCGTCTCCACCTCGTCCGGGTCGAAGTCGCCGAGCGTGCCTCTGGCCCGGCCGTTCTCGGGGAACTCCGCGAAGACCGAGTTCGGGGCCAGGTTGAACTGAACCCCCGGGCTCGTCCCGGCCACACCCCGAGCCATGTCGCGTACGTCTCGGTCCAAACGGTCCAGCAGGGTCTCGCGCAACGCGATGGTGGCGACGGTGGCGATCAGCAGCGAGACGACCAGCACCAAGGAGACCGCGGTGATGACCAGCCGTGAGGTGAGCGGCGCGAGGAGTCGGCTCAGCCGGCTGGTCACGCGACCACATCCGTCGCGCAAGCGCCAGAGTACGGACGTGGTCGCGTGAGACTTTGATGGTTCGCTCGCTGGCGCTCGTTCACCCAGCCGCTGGCGCTCGTTCACTCAGTCGCCTTCAGCACGTAGCCCGCGCCGCGCATCGTGTGGATCATCGGCTTCCGGCCGGCGTCGATCTTCTTGCGCAGGTAGGAGATGTAGAGCTCGACGACGTTGGCCTGACCACCGAAGTCGTAGGACCAGACGCGGTCGAGGATCTGTGCCTTCGAGAGCACCCGGCGGGGGTTGCGCATCAGGTAGCGGAGCAGCTCGAACTCGGTCGCGGTGAGCGTGATCTCCTCCCCCGCGCGGTGCACCTCCCGGGAGTCCTCGTCCATCGTGAGGTCGCCGACACGGAGCACCGAGTGCTCCTCGACCCGAGTCGCCCCGGCGCGGCGCATCAGGCCGCGCAGCCGCGCGACGAGCTCCTCGAGAGAGAACGGCTTGGTCACGTAGTCGTCACCGCCCGCGGTCAGTCCGGCGACCCGGTCCTCGACCGCGTCCTTGGCGGTGAGGAACAAGACGGGTACGACCGGGTGGGTGCTGCGTACGCGACGCAGGACCTCGAGCCCGTCGAAGTCGGGCAGCATCCAGTCGAGCACGATCGCGTCGGGCGAGGTCTCCTTCGCCGCGCTGACCGCCTTGGAGCCGGAGTGGGCCATCGTGACCTCCCAGCCCTCGAACCGCAGCGCCATCGCGATCAGCTCGGCGATGTTCACCTCGTCGTCGACGACGAGCACCCGTAGCGGCGACCCGTCGGGACGGGTCATGTCCTGTGCTCCAGCAGTCATGACTCCATCATGCGGCGGTTTGCTGTGTGTTGCTTGTGAAGCCGCTGTGGCGTGTCGAAGCAGTCCCCGACGATCTGCCGGGTGCGGGCCGGACCAGGTCGGGCTCAGAGCCCGGGCGCGCCCCAGACCGCGAGCCAGCGGGAGAGGTCCTTCTCGACCGGAAGGTCGCCCTCGATCGCGGTGCGGACGTTGATCTCGAGCAGGTTGTCGCGCTGCTGCGGACCGGTCGGGACGAAGGGGTAGAAGGTGCCCTGCTTGTAGAGGTAGATGAGGCCCACGCTGCGCCCGTCGGCACCTTCGAAGCCGATCAGCGAACACAGCAGCCCCGGCCCGAAGCCGTTCATCTCCAAGGTGGTGTTGACCGCGTGGAGATCGGTGACCAGGCCGGTGATGTCGGGGTTGGCCGGGTCCAGCGGCTCGTGGTCGACGCTGAGCCAGGTGAAGCCGAACTCGTCGACGCTCGTGGACACCTTCGGCGCGGCCTCGGAGGCACCGAGCAGCTCGACGACGTCGTCCTGGGTGCCGGCGAACCCTGCCCCTGCGGCGGCGCGATAGCAGACCGCGCCGTCCCCTGTCGGGACCAGCCCGAGCGAGGTCTGCATGGTGAGTGCAGCGGTCGGCACCGCGAACAGTGCGTCGAGGTTGGCTTGCTTCGGTCGCGTACGACCAGTGATGACATCCCAGAAACCCACGATGCGACCTTACGTCGTCACTGCGTCGGACGGCCGAGCTCGGCCTCGATCCGGGCGAGCTGCTCCAGGCGCTGCTCCAGCGAGGGGTGCGTCGAGGTCAGCGTACGCAGCGACTGACCGCTGATCGCCGGCGCGATGAAGAACGCGTTCATCGCCTGCGAGGACCGCAGGTCCCGGCTCGGGATCGCGGAGATGTCGCCGGTGATCTTCTGCAGTGCGCTGGCCAGCGCGCCCGGCTTCATGGTCAGGTGCGCGCCGGCACGGTCGGCGGCCAGCTCGCGATAGCGCGACAGCATCCGCAGCAGCACCCACGACACGGCGTAGACCGCCAGCGAGACCAGCAGCACCACCAGCCACACCGGGGGGCCGTTGTTGTTGCCGCGACGGCCGGCACCCGCGTACGCACCGAACCGAGAGCCCCGCGACAGCATCCCGGCGACGATGCCGGCAGAGGAGGCGACCGTCATCACGAGCACGTCGCGGTGGGCGACATGGGAGAGCTCGTGAGCGAGCACGCCCTCCAGCTCCTCGGCGCTCAGCCGCTGCATGATGCCGGTGGTCACCACGACGGCGGACCGCTTGGGCGAGCGGCCGGTGGCGAAGGCGTTGGGCATGTCGGTGTGGGCGATCCCGACCCGCGGCTTCGGCATGTCGGCCAGGGTGCACAGCCGGTCGATCATCGCGTGCAGCTCGGGCGCCTCCTGGACCGACACCTCGCGCGCGCCCATGGCGCGCATCGCGAGGGTGTCGGAGGAGTACCACTGCCACCAGGCGATGCCGAGACCGACGATGCCGATGATCGGCGCCCACTGCGCCGGCATCACGAACATCAGCGCGACGACGAGCCCGACGAAGAGGGCGCCGAGCAGGAACATCACCGTGGTCATCCGGGCGGTCAGCCCGGCATCCCCCTGGAAGCGTGACATCAGATCAGGCTCAACCGGGGATGAGGCCCTCGTCACCGAGCATCTCGGAGACCTCGGCGAGCGTGGAGCCGGGGCCTGGCAGGATCAGGTCGGAGGAGTCGATCGCGTCGACCGGGTGCGCGGTGCCCAGCGAGCGCACGCCTTCGAGCAGCGCCACCAGTGCCGCGTCGAAGACGGCCTCGTCGGTGCCCTGGCAGGCAGCCTCGACGGCTGCGTCGAGCTCGTTGAGCTTGTCGATCGCGGAGGCGTCCAGGTCGTACTGCCCCTCCCCTAGGATGCGAACGATCACTGCTCCGCCTTCTTCTCGGTCGAGTCGACGTCGATGACCGGCGAGCTGTTGTCGCCACCGGGCAGCGCCTGGGTCTGCTGCGGGGAGCCGAGGCCCTTGAGAGCCGCGAGCTCGGCCTCGACGTCGCTGGTGGAGCTCAGCGCGTCGAGCTGACGGGTGATGTCGTCGGACGGACCTGCGGTGAGGTCGTCGAGGGCACCAGAGGAGAGCAGCTCGTCGACGGCACCTGCACGGGCCTGCATCTCGAGGGTCTTGTCCTCGGCACGCTGCATCGCCAGGCCGACGTCACCCATCTCCTCACCGATGCCGGAGACGGCCTCGTTGATCCGGGTCTGCGCCTCGGCGGCGGTGTAGGTCGCCTTGATGGTCTCCTTCTTCGTGCGGAAGGACTCCACCTTGGCCTGCAGCCGCTGCTGGGCGAGGGTGAGCTTCTCCTCCTCACCCTGGAGGGTGGCGAGCTGCGTGCTCAGGTCGTTCATCTGCTGGCTGAGGCCGGACTTGCGGGTCAGCGCCTCGCGGGCGAGATCCTCGCGGTTCATCTCGATGGCCTTCTGGGCCTGCTGGGTGAGCTTGTCGGACTGCTGCTTGAGCCCGTTGATCTGCAGCTCGACGCGCTTGCGGCTGGTCGCGACGTCCGCGACGCCGCGACGCACCTGCTGCAGCATCTGAAGCTGCTTCTGGTAGCTGTAGTCGAGCACCTCCCGTGGGTCCTCGGCCTTGTCGAGCGCCTTATTTGCCTTCGCCTTGAAGACCAGGCTCAGCCGCTTCATCACACTCATCGCTTCCCTTTACGCCTCTCATATGCAGCCGACCGCCGGCCGCCCCGCGTCGTCGCTTGCCACTGGACTCTCGTCGTCCTTAGGACAAGTGTTGCCTCTCACCCTAGGCCGGGTCCACAAAACTCGTTGTCCGGGTCCCTCGGGATATCCTGTACGTGTCCTAGCCAACACTGTTTTTGCTTCGGGCTCCGCTTCAGCAAGACTCATTTGCCTCGAGCTCCCGCTTCAGCAGATACGTAAGAGGTCCCTTCGTTGTTCGGTCGCAAATCCCCCGCCCAGCAGGTCGTCGAGCCCGAGACCCCGGTCAAAGAGACCGGCAAGGGTCGCCCGACCCCATCGCGCAAGGAAGCCGAAGCGGCTCGCAAGGCGCGTCTCAAGCAACCGCGTACGCGCAAGGAGATCAACGCCGCCAACCGCGCCCAGCGCGCCGAGCACGGCGACAAGATGCGCCAGGCGATGAAGACCGGCGACGAGCGCTACCTGCCGCAGCGCGACAAGGGCCCGGTCAAGCGCTTCATCCGCGACTGGATCGACTCCCGGTTCACCTTCGCCGAGATCGTGCTCCCGGTGCTGATCATCGCGTTGGTGGTGCCCTACATCAGCCTCGAGCTGGCGATGTACTCCCAGCTCTTCACGCTCGTCGTGATGGCCACCGTGATCATCAACCTGATCACGCTGCGCTTCCTGCTCCGCAAGGAGCTCAAGCGCCGCTTCCCCGAAAACGACCTCAAGGGCACCACCTACTACGCGATCATGCGGGCCATCCAGATCCGCCCCCTGCGTATGCCCAAGCCGCAGGTCAAGATCGGCTCGCAGCTCTCCGACGACTACCACTGAGCCCCGGCTAGGCGTCGTCGGGCCGAGGCACGTCCTCGACCTCGCAGACGAGGCTGGCCCCGCCGACGCGCTCGTGGAAGCTCCACGAGCCGGCCAGGTCGGTGAGCTTCTCGGCCACGTAGGGCTCGGGGGCGGACGCCGGCATCGAGGTGAGCGTCCAGATGGTGGAGAGCTCGACCCGGGTCGGCGTACGCCACGCCATCTTCACCCAGATCTCGCCGGGAAGGTTCGAGATGGCCACGTGGACGCCGAATGCGGCGAGGACCTCGAGCCGGTTGGCGGCGCGGTCGCCGACGACCCGTGAGTCGGTCCACGCCCGCACCTGGTTCATCGCCTGGTCCGGCGTCAGCAGATCGAATGCCTGCTCGCGTTCTGTCTCGTAGACGTTGCTCATCAGTTGGCCTTTCGGGTGGGGGTGGATGCGGCCGGAGCCGTCTGGATGTCCCAGATGGTGTCGAGACCGGCTCGGCGGAGCTGACCGGCGAGCGCCGGATCCGCGTTGCGGAGACGAAGCGGCACGCCCCTCGACCCGCAGCGACGCTTTGCCCACAGCAGCGCCGCGATGGTCGTCGACGAGAACCCGGTCAGACCCGTCAGGTCGACCACGACCGCCTCGGGACCACCCACGAGCATCTCCGCCAACCGCCAGCGCAGGTTGTGGATCGCTCGCAGACAGGTCGCGTCCGAGAACGGCACGATGATGGTCTCGTCCATCGGGTAGAACTCCGCCTCGCTCATGCCGTCAACCCTGCCTACGGTGTGTGGAGGTCCTTTCGCAATTTCATGTCAGTTCCGTGTCACTTCCGGCCGGCGGACCGCGACGGCTCTGTGTCCCGGCCGTTCGGATGAGACGATGCGGGACGTGCAAGAGGCAGCAAAGCGAGTGCTCATCCTGGAGGACGACTACGGGCTGCGTACCTCCCTTCGGCTCTTCCTCGAGCAGGAGGGGTACGCGGTCGGCGAAGCCGACGACGCCGAGATCGCCCTCGATCTCGACGCCCAGGAGCCGTTCGACGTGATGCTCGTCGACCTGATGCTCGGCGGCATCGACGGGTTCACCTTCATCCGGAGCGTGCGCCCCCGAACGACCGCACCGATCATCGTGATCAGCGCCCGCGACGGCGCCAAGGACGTGGTCACCGCCCTGGAGGCAGGTGCCGACGACTACGTCCGCAAGCCGTTCGACGTGGCCGAGGTCAGGGCCCGGATCCGCGCCGCGCTGCGGCGCCCGGACTTTCCCCTCATCCCGGCCCAGGGCGGCTACGCCCCTGCCAGCGGCATCGTGCTCGACTCGACCGATGGCCCGCTGGTCTTCGACCCGGAGGCCGCGACCCTCCGCCGGGGCGCCGAGGACCTGCACCTGACCAGCACGGAGTTCAAGCTCCTGCTCGCGCTGACGAACAGCCCCGGCAGGGTGATGACTCGCGAGAACCTGGTCAACCAGATGTGGCCCGAGGGCCATCACGGAGACGTCCGGGTCGTCGACGTGCACGTCAGCCGTCTGCGCAACAAGGTCGACGCCGACCCGGAGGCCGGCGGCGTCATCTCCACCGTCCGCGGCCTGGGCTACCGGCTGGACCCGCGATGAACCGGAGACCGAGTCGGCGCGGCCTCCGCGCCAACGTCGTGGCGGCGTTCGCGGCCGGCGCGCTGCTGATCAGCCTGATCCTCGCCTTCAGCACCTACTTCTCGGCGCGTCACTACCTGATCGCGCAGCGTGAGCGGAACGCCCTGCAGCAGGCCTACATCGACGCCGCTCTCGTCAAGGAACGGCTGCGCACGAACGGGGTCAACGTCGCCGAGGTTCTCGCCGAGATCGCCCAGCCGAGCCGGACCACGGTGTTCGTCCACAAGGACGGCCAGTGGTACTCCTCCGACCTCACCACCCAGGTCCACGACGCCACCAGCGACGTCGCCTCGAGCGTCCAGGCGGGAGACGTCGCGCTGACCTGGAACGACACCGGCGACCGGCCCAACATCGTCGTCGGGGTCCCGCTCAAGGGGGTGGACGCCGACTACTACGAGGTCACCTATGCCAAGGAGCTCAGCGAGACCCTCGACACGATGGGCTACGCGCTCGCCATCTCGGCGGCGGTCACCACCATCGCCGGCGGCGTGCTCGGCTGGTACGCCGCCCGGCGGGTGCTGCGGCCGCTGCGCCAGGTCGCCCTGGCCGCAGCGCGGATCTCCGCCGGAGAGCTCGACACCCGAGTCGAGGCGACCGACGACCCCGACCTGTCGACCCTGACCGGGTCGTTCAACACCATGGTCGACACCGTGGTCGAGCGCCTCGACCACGATGCCCGCTTCGCCGCCGATGTCAGTCACGAGCTTCGTACGCCGGTGGCCACCCTCACCACGAGCCTCGGCGTCCTGCAGGGCGACAAGCACCTCTCCCCCAGCTCCGCGACCGCGGTGGGCCTGATGGCCGGCGAGCTGGAACGGTTCCGCGGGGCACTCGAGGACCTCATCGCGCTGGGCCGCCTCGACGCGGGCGTGCGGGAGTCGGAGTGGGAGGTGCTGAGAGTTGCCGATCTCGTCGCCGCGACTCTCGCCGACAACGGCATCGGCGACGATGTCGTCATCGACGTCCCCGACGACCTGGAGATCTACGGCGATCGGCTCCAGCTGCACCGAGCCCTGGCCAACCTCGTCCGCAACGCCGAGACCCATGGCGGCGGCCTCACCTCGGTGCGTGCCACCGCGCGCCGCGGCGATGCCGAGATCCACGTCGCGGACTCCGGGCCCGGCGTACCCGTCGCGTCGCGCGAGCACATCTTCGACCGGTTCTCCCGGCTGGGGGCGCGGGGCACGACGACCGGGAGCGGGCTGGGCCTGAGCATCGTGGAGCGGACCGCTCAGCTGCACGACGGCTCGGTCTGGTGTCGCGATACCGAGCCGAGCGGCGCGGACTTCGTGCTCTCGCTTCCCATCGCGCCCACGGCGCGGACCGTCTCGGGCCGGGAGGTCACATGAGGACGGCGCGTACGTCATGGGCGGCGCTGCTCGCCGGACTGCTGCTGGCTGGAACTCCCGCCTGCGGAGTCCCGAGCAGCGACGAGGTGCAGACTGTCGATCCCGCCGAGGTCCCCTACCATCTGCTCGACGACGCTGCCGCCGTCGAACCGGGCGCAGCGCACGGTGCCGCCGGGCCGCGGCTCTACTGGGTCAACGGCGAGGACCGTCTCGTCAGCCGCCCCACCGCCAGCTTCTGCTCCGAGACCGTCGACGGTGTCGCGGAGAAAATCCTCAGCCAGCTCGGCGGCGGACCGTCGCAGGTCGACCTGGCCTCGGGCCTCGGCACCGCCCTGCCCCCGGAGGGATGGCTGGAGCTCGTGGAGATCAGCGACCGCACCGCCCACCTCCGCATCTCCACCGACGACACGATCGCCACCAACCGGGTGGTGCTCGCCACCGCGCAGACGGTGCTGTCGCTGACCTCGATTCCCGGCGTGGACCGGGTGAAGATGGAGTACGACGCCGAGCCGCTGCAGGTGCCGAAGTCGTCGGGCGAGCTCGCCGACGGGCCGTTGCGCCACGCCGACTACCGCAGCCTGCTGGCCGACCCTGCCGAGCCGCCCAAGGACGAACTGCTACGACGCCGGGACCTCTGCCCGAGCTGAGGCCGCCAGCAGCCCTGAGCGGCCCTCAGCGGAGCCCGAGCACGTCCTCCAGGCCGATCGTCAGCCCAGGACGCGAGCCGATGCCGCGGATCGCGGCGAGCACGCCGTGAGCGAAGGAGGCGTGCGAGAGCGAGTCGTGGCGGATGGTCAGGAGCTCGCCGACACCGCCGAGGACGACCTCCTGGTGCGCGATCGAGCCGGACATCCGCAGCGAGTGGACCGGGATGCCCTCCACAGCGGCGCCACGGGCCCCCTGGAGGGACGAAGTGGTCGCGTCCGGCGCCGGGGCCACCCCGGCCTCCCGACGCGCGGCAGCGACGAGCTCAGCGGTCCTGCGGGCCGTACCCGAAGGAGCGTCGGCCTTCCGTTCGTGGTGGGTCTCGACGATCTCCACGGACGGGAAGTGAGCGGCCGCGAGCTCGGCGAAACGCATCATCAGCACAGCGCCGACCGAGAAGTTGGGGACGACCATCGCGCCGACCCCCGGAGCCTCGGCCAGCCAGGCCTCGAGCTGCTCGACGCGGTCGGGGCCGAAGCCCGAGGTGCCGATCACGGTGTGCACGCCGTGGGACAGGCAGAACTCCGCGTTGCCCATCACCGCCTCGAGAGTGGTGACGTCGACAGCAACCTCGGCTCCCGCGTCGGTGATCGTCGAAAGCTCGTCGCCGCGACCGATCCGCGCCACCAGCTCCAGGTCAGCGGCGGACTCGACCGCCTCGCAGACCGCCGAACCGAGCTTGCCACCTGCACCGAGCACAGCCACCTTGATCATGGCGACCAACCTTATGCGAAGCGGCCCCGGAGGACGCGACCGACCGCATAGTTCACGCTCCAGCAACGATCTACCGCTATCCGGTGAACATTTCGCGAGGCGATGTCCTGAGCTTGTCGAAGGGGCTGTGAGCGGAACCGTAGGTGGATCTGGCAGTCTTGGCCCCATGGTGGTGCAGACGATCCCTGCTCGGATCCGTTGGGCCGTTGATTTCATGGACATTCAACCGAACGATCATGTCCTTGAGATCGGCTGTGGCCCGGGGGCTGGTGCCGAGCTGATCTGTAGCCGGCTGGAGACCGGAAAACTATTTGCGATCGATCGCTCGGAGTCGGGCGTCGATCGTACGAAGCGACGCTGCGCGAAGTACCTGGAGGCAGGACGCCTCACGGTCCGCCAGATCGACCTCGCAACGCTGCGGGTCCCGGTCAAGCGGCTCACGAAGGTCTTCGCGTTCAACGTCAACCTGTTCTGGGTGCGTGACGCATCCGCCGAGATCGCGCTGCTCCACGAGCGCGTGCTCCCCGGCGGCACCGTCAACCTCTTCTACGAGGCCACTCAGCGTGAGCAGGTCCCCGAGATCATCGAGAAGGCGAGCAAGGCCCTGGCCGACGCCGGCTTCCGAGTCTCCATCGTCGACTCCAAGGTCCCGGCCGCCGTCGGGATCATCGGCAAGCGTTAACCCCACGCCGAGACGTCACTTTCTGACGTCGAAGCGTCGCTTTCGGACGCCGAATGGTCCATTCGGCGTCAGAAAGCGACGTCTCGGGCTCGAGAATCGACGTCTCGGCGGGCTCCGGTCAGGCGGGGCCGACTACGGCCAGGATCTCGGGGCGGCACAGGATCTCCGCCGCGACCTCACGGCACTCCTCGAGGGTCACCCCGTCGATCCGGGCGAGGACCTCGTCGATCGAGTAGAGCTCGCGATGGACCAGCTCGGCACGGCCGATGCGGGACATCCGGGAAGCCGAGTCCTCGAGGCCGAGCACGAGACCGCCACGCAGCTGCCCCTTGCCGAGCTCGAGCTCCTCGGCGGTGATGCCGTCGCGGGCGACGGCGGCCAGCTCGGAGCGTACGACCTCGAGCACCTCGTCGAGCTTGGCCGGCAGGCAGCCGACCTGGACCCCGAAGAGCCCCGTCTCGGCGTGGCTGTAGGCGTAGGAGTAGACCGAGTAGGCCAGACCCCGCTGCTCGCGGACCTCCTGGAAGAGCCGCGAGGAAGTCGCACCGCCGACCGCGGTGTTGACCACCTCGAACGCGAAACGACGGTCATCGCCCCGCTGCAGACCCTGGCGGGCCAGGATCACGTTGACCTGCTCGAGCGGGCGCTGGGCGCCGACCTCGCCGGGGACGACCTCGATCGGCGACCCCTCACGAGGAGGCACCGGAGCGGCGGAGGCTCCGAGGAAGCCCGACCCGGAGAACGCCTTCTCCACCATCGCCACGACCTCGTCGTGCTCGACGTTGCCGGCGATCGCGACGACCATCCTGGGCGGCACGTAGTGGGTCTTGTAGAACTCGTCGATCTCATCGCGGGTCAAGGCGGAGATCGACTCCTCGGTGCCGGCGATGCCCCGTCCGAGCGGCGTCTCGGCGCCCCACGCCTGCGCGGCGACGAGGTTGTGGATGACGTCGTCGGGATCGTCGTCGTGCATCGCGATCTCGTCGAGGATGACGTCACGCTCGGCCTCGACGTCCTCGGCGGAGATCAGCGAGGAGGTCAGCATGTCGCCCATGACGTCGACCGCCAGCGGCAGGTCGACATCGAGCACGCGCGCGTGGAAGCACGTGTACTCCTTGGCCGTGTAGGCGTTGAACTCCCCGCCCACACGGTCCAGCGAGGAGGAGATCTCCAAGGCCGTACGCGACGGGGTGCCCTTGAACAGCAGGTGCTCGAGGAAGTGGGAGCAGCCGTGCTGACGCGTGGTCTCGTCCCGGGAGCCGACGCCGATGAAGACGCCGATCGCCGCCGAGCGGACCCCGGCCATATGCTCGGTCACGATCCGCAGCCCGGACGGGTGGACCGTACGGCGCACCAACGACGTCACCGCGCCGTTGACCTCGGTCTGCTCGAGAGTGACGGTGGTGCCGGGCTCCTGGTCATAGCCGGAGGACCGGCCGACACCTTCGTGTCGACCGGTCCCCCGGGTGGTGGGTGACGCCAAGGTCACTCCTCGTCTGCAGCCTCGGTGGCGGCCTCTGCAGGAGCCTCTTCGGAGGAGGCCTCCTCCTCGAGCACCGGGGCGAGCGAGAGCTTGCCGCGGTCGTCGATCTCGGCGATCTCGACCTGGATCTTCTGGCCGACCTCGACGACGTCCTCGACCGACTCGACCCGCTTGCCGCCGTTGAGGGCGCGCAGCTTGGTGATGTGGAGCAGGCCGTCCTTGCCCGGGAGCAGGGCGACGAAGGCACCGAAGTTGGTCGTCTTCACGACCGTGCCGAGGTAGCGCTCGCCGACCTCGGGCATGGTCGGGTTGGCGATCGCGTTGACCGCCGCACGGGCGGCCTCGGCGGCGCTGCCGTCGGTCGCGCCGATGAGCACCGTGCCGTCGTCCTCGATGGAGATCTGGGCGCCGGTGTCCTCCTGGATCTGGTTGATCACCTTGCCCTTCGGGCCGATGACCTCGCCGATCTTGTCCACGGGGACCTTCACGGTGATGATCCGCGGAGCGGTCGCAGCCAGCTCCTCGACGCCACCGATGGCCTCGTGCATGACCTCCAGGATGGCCGCACGCGCGTCCTTTGCCTGGTTGAGGGCCTGGGCGAGGACCTCGGCCGGGATGCCGTCGAGCTTGGTGTCGAGCTGCAGCGCGGTCACGAACTCCGCGGTGCCGGCGACCTTGAAGTCCATGTCGCCGAAGGCGTCCTCGGCACCGAGGATGTCGGTGAGCGCGACGTACTTCGTCTCACCCTCGATCTCACCGGAGATCAGACCCATCGCGATACCGGCGACCGGGGCCTTCAGCGGCACACCGGCGTTGAGCAGCGACATCGTCGAGGCGCAGACCGAGCCCATCGAGGTGGAGCCGTTCGAGCCCATCGCCTCGGAGAGCTGACGGATCGCGTAGGGGAACTCCTCGCGGCTCGGCAGCACCGGCAGGAGCGCGCGGCGGGCGAGCGCACCGTGGCCGACCTCGCGGCGCTTGGGCGAGCCGACCCGGCCGGTCTCACCGGTGGAGAACGGCGGGAAGATGTACTTGTGGATGTAGCGGCGGTGCTTCTCCGGGGAGAGCGTGTCGAGCTGCTGCTCCATCTTGAGCATGTCGAGGGTGGTGACGCCCAGGATCTGGGTCTCACCGCGCTCGAACAGCGCCGAGCCGTGGACCCGCGGGATCACGCCGACCTCGGAGTGCAGCGGGCGGAGGTCGGCCAGGCCACGACCGTCGATGCGGACCTGGTCGCGCAGGACCTGCTCGCGGATGGCCTTCTTGGTCAGGGCGCGGAAAGCAGCGCCGATCTCACCCTCGCGGCCCTCGAACTGGGCACCGAGCTTCTCGAGCAGCGCAGCCTTGATCCGGTCGGCCTCTTCGTCGCGCTCCTGCTTGCCGAGCGTGCGCTCGCGCTTGCCACCGACGGTGTAGAGGTCGGTGATGTCGGCGCCCACGGTGGCCTCGACGGCCTCGTAGACGTCGTCCTGGTAGTCCAGGAAGATCGGGAAGTCCTGGACCGGCTTGGCGGCCTGCTTGGCCAGCTCGGCCTGGGCCTCGACAAGCTGCTTGATGAACGGCTTGGCAGCGTCCAGACCGCCGGCCACGATCGGCTCGGTCGGCGCCTGGGCGCCGGAGGCGACCAGGTCCCAGGTCTGCTCGGTGGACTCGGCCTCGACCATCATGATGGCGACGTCACCGGAGTCGGTGACACGGCCGGCGACGACCATGTCGAAGACGGCGTTCTCGAGCTGGCTGTGGCTCGGGAAGGCGACCCACTGGCCCTCGATCAGGGCGACGCGAACGCCGCCGACCGGGCCGGAGAACGGCAGGCCGGAGAGCTGGGTGGACATCGACGCGGCGTTGATCGCGAGCACGTCGTAGGGGTGGTCGGGGTCGAGCGCCATGACGGTGATGACGACCTGGACCTCGTTGCGCAGACCCTTCTTGAAGGTCGGGCGCAGCGGGCGGTCGATCAGCCGGCAGGTGAGGATCGCGTCCTCACCCGGGCGACCCTCGGAACGGAAGAAGGAGCCGGGGATCTTGCCCGCGGCGTACATCCGCTCCTCGACGTCGACCGTCAGCGGGAAGAAGTCGAGGTGCTCCTTCGGGTGCTTGGATGCGGTGGTCGCAGACAGCAGCATCGTCTCGTCATCGAGGTAGGCGGTCACGGAACCCGCGGCCTGCCGGGCGAGCAGCCCGGTCTCGAACTTGACGGTGCGAGTGCCGAACTTGCCGTTGTCGATGGTCGTCTCGACGGCGGTGATGACTGGTTCAGTCAAGGATTCGTCCTTGTCAGGTCTCGGAGCGCCCCCGCGCCGGGCATGTGCGCTCGTTGCGCACCGGGGCCGGTCTTCGATCGAGACCCACAGGTCACGACGGACCTGGGAATCACTACCGAGGACCGAGCCGGACGGGCGGGCCGCTCCTGGTGATGTGTTTCGTTTTTCCGAGTGCCTGCGCGCTTGGCGCTAGCACTCCTCCCTCAGCCTATCCGTCCCTTGCCCGAAATGCGGAACGGAGGCACGCGCGTGCCGCCCGCGTCCAGACCGGAGCCCACCCCGTCACGCCAGACTGTGCGCACCGCCAGGGCCGGGATCCAGCCCCAGAGGGCACCGGCGCCCAGTCCGTACGTCACCGCGTCGACGAAGGCCGCGGGATGGACCACACCGGTGATCGAAGGGTCCACGCTCCACAGCAGCGCGCCCGCCACCGCCCCGGCGACAGATCCCACCAGCGCGGCCATCCAGGCACTGAGGAACACGGCGGCACCGCCACTCCGTGGCACCCCACGGACGGCCACCCGCACCAGCGCCAAGGTGACCGAGAAGAGCACTCCGGTCTTCAGCACCAGCGAGACGACGACCCACAGATCGACGTAGGTCAACGACCCGAAATAGCCCATCGCATGGCTCGGTAGATACGGCACGGTGCGGGACGCGCGCACCACCCACGCGTCCACCGCCGGCACGGCGGCGAGCAGCGTCGACAGCCACATCAGCCCAGCCAGCACGACCCCTGCGACGATGCCGGGATCACGCCTGCCCCGACTCACTGCCCCCGAGATGCTCATACCTCACCGTACGACCGCACCCGGAGGTCGCACCAGCAATCGCGCCCCAGACGACGTAGAGAAAGGGCCTCGAGGAGGCCATACCGCAACCGAACCCGACCGACCGTTCTGGCGTGCAGCGACAGACTGTCGTCTAACGCTTCTATCGGTCGGCGAAATGGTTGATGCTGGAGTCATGGATGCTGAGGCGGTACTACGCGAGCTCGGCGGCGCCGCGCCCTACCGGGCGCTGCTGGCGAGCTCGACCCGATCGAGCATCCGTAAAGCCGTGACCGACGGGCGGATCGTTCGCGTCGAGCACGGGAGGTACGCGCTCCCCGCGACCGCCGACGGTCTCGACCTCGCCACCCGGATCGGCGGAGCACTCGCCCTCCGCAGTGCTGCTGCGGCCCACGGGTGGGCCCTGAAGACCGAGCCAACTCTGCCTGAGATCGCGGTGCCACGCGGCACCCGGCGCGGTCGAGGTCGCAGCGACGCGCGGGTGCTGTGGCTCAGACTCGAGCTTCGGGACGTACGCAACCGCGTCACCACTCCCCTGCGCACCGTCATCGACTGCGCCCGACAGCTGCCGTTCGACGAGGCTCTCGCCGTGGCCGATTCAGCGCTGCGCTCAGGCCAGGTGACCGATCTCGGATCCGTGCGCGTCAGCGGAGCTGGGGCGGCCCGGGTGCACAAGGTCCTGGACGCCGCACACGAGCGCGCCGCGAACCCGTTCGAGTCGGTCCTGCGCGCACTCTGTCTCGACTCGGGGCTCGACGTGGTGCCCCAACGCGCCGTCCTCGCCGGCGGCATCGTCTTCCATCCGGACCTGACCTGCCTGAGCAAAGGCGTGCTGATCGAGGCGGACTCGTTCACCTTCCACAGCGGGCGGGACGCATTCAGCCGCGACTGCGAGCGCTACAACTGCTACACCCTCGCGGGCTGGCGACTGATCCGCTTCACCTACGAGCAGGTGATGAGCGGGCAGAACGAGGTGCTCCGCATCCTCTCGCGGGTCGCAGCCCTTCCCGACGCGGACGGCGAGCTCCTGGCGCGCTCGCTTGTGAACCTACGCGGTGACGCCGACCGCACAGCGACAAATGACGAACGGGCCGCCTCCCAGATGGGAGACGGCCCGTCGCGTACGCGTTGAGAATCAGATCAGCGACGAAGGCCGAGCTTCTCGATGATCGAGCGGTAGCGCTCGATGTCCTTCTTCTGAAGGTAGTTGAGAAGGCGGCGGCGCTGGCCGACGAGCAGCAGCAGACCACGACGGCTGTGGTGGTCGTGCTTGTGCTCCTTGAGGTGGTCGGTCAGGTGGGAGATGCGGTGCGACAGCAGCGCGATCTGCACCTCCGGCGAGCCGGTGTCACCCTCGGTCGTGGCGTGCTCGGCGATGATCTTCTTCTTGGTCTCCGCGTCAGTTCCAACTGCCATGCGAAGGCTCCCTTCCGGCCCGTGGGCCCAACTCGTTGCGCGGCGCGCCCGGGCCTGTTCACCGGGGCACTCTTGATCCGCGGCCGATTTCACGGCTTGAGCTGCCGATCCCCATGGACCGACAACCCGAGAAGATTAACAGCGCGCCGGCATACCCCCGAATCGTCGCCGGATCAGGCCACGAGCACGAGCCGCGCCACCCGCCGACGCAACCTCCACCAGTACTTCATCGCTCTCCCCCTCGGCTCTCTCCTCATCGAGTAAGACGCGGTGGAGCCGGATCCGGTTGCATCGTCAGCTCACGGCATCTCCGGAGCACTCGGCGAGACGGACGGCGACGCGCTCGGCGAGCTCGTCCCGATCCCGGGCAGCGAGACCTTCGGCACGGTCGCCAGCGGCGGCTCCTGGATCTTCGGCGCATCGGCGTCCCCGCTCGCGAATGCGTTCGGGTCGAGCTCGGCTCGCCGCCCAGGCCCGCACGATCCACCACAGCGGCCGCAGCCAGGCGACCACAGGCCCCAGATCCGTACGCAGCAGCCTCTCAGCGGGTGACGAGCAGCCGACTCAGGACCGGCCGGTCAGGACCGGCCGCGCACGTCGCGCACGAAGTCCTTCCAGGCGGCCGTGTCGCCGGCCGGCCCGGAGGCGCGAGCGGGCCCGGTGAAGGTGCGGACCTGGACGGGCTGAGCAGACCGCCCGGACGGCGAGGCAGACATCAGGCTGGTCTGGGCGGTCGGCACGGCGACAGTGGAGCGCAGCTGCTGACCGTAGCCACCGGCCGCGCCCGCGGAGCTGCCCGGGATGAGTGCCGACATCGGCGCGTAATCCTCCACCTCCGGTCGCTTTCCCGGCACCGCGAGCCAGATCAGCGCGATCAGGAACCCGGTCGCCCACCCATAGGTGAGCCCGTACGCAGCCCCCGACTCGAGCACGTCTCCGAGCGTTGCCAGCAGCCAGCCGGAGCGGCCGTCGGAGAGGTAGGCGTAGAGGCTCTCGGCGACCTGGCCGACGGCCGTGGCGACGATCGCGGCGAACCAGCAGCCGAGGAACACCGGCCAGAACGCCCTCGGCCAGATGCCGATGGTGGCGAGCCAGGTCAGCAGCCAGGTCAGCGCGAAGACGGTCACGGTGAGGACGACGGAGTGCACCAGGGCGTCACCGGAGAGGAGGTCGCCGAAGGAGCCGTTGCCGAAGTAGGTGAGCCGGTCCCCCAGCAGCGCGGGCAGCCAGCTGGCCGAGTTGGTGCCGTTCTCGTCGGCCCAGGTGGACAGCGGCGCCGAGCCGGCGAAGAACTGGAGGGCCCAGAGCCCGCCGGTGACCAGGACCGCGTTGAGGACGGCCGGGATGCCGCCGCGAGGACGCTCGGCCTCGACCTCGGCCTCGTAGGCGGACGTGGGGGTGGAGTGGGGATCCATGGCGAGACATTCAACCGCACCGGCACCCCGCTGGATAGGGCGCCGGGGTAGGAGATCGCACGGATGGGGCCGCCTGCCCCCACCGGCGCGATCTCTACTGCTCCACCAGGATCTCGCGCGCCCGCACCACGTCGGCGTGCATCTGCTCCACGAGCGCGTCGATCCCCTCGAAGGCGACCATGCCGCGCAGCCGCTCCACGAAGGCGACCTCGACCTCGACGCCGTAGAGCTCGAGGTCGTCACGGTCGAGCACGTAGGACTCGACCCGGCGCCCGACCACGCCTTCGAAGGTGGGGTTGGTGCCGACCGAGATCGCCGCCGGGAAACGCTCGCCGGTGTCGCGCCGGGTCAGCCAGCCCGCGTAGATGCCGTCGGGCGGCACCGCGGTCAGCGAGTCGGTGGGCACGTTCGCCGTCGGGAAGCCGAGCTCCCGGCCGCGCTGGTCACCCTTGACGACGATCCCGCGCACGGAGTAAGGGCGGCCCAGGGCCTCGGCCGCACCGGTGACGTCGCCAGCAGCCAGACACGTCCGGATGTAGGTCGAGGACCAGACCTGGGGGCCGCCGTCGAGCGGGATCCCCTCGGCGGAGAAGTCGTGGACCTTGCCGTAGGCGACCAAGTCGGCCACGTCGCCGGCGGCCTTGCAGCCGTAGCGGAAGTTGGCGCCGACCACGCACGCCTCGGCGTGCAGCGCGTCGACGAGGACCCGCTGGGCGAAGTCCTCGGGCGACCAGTTGGCCATCTCCATGTCGAACGGCAGCGCGAGCACCGCGTCGGCGCCGGCCGCGAGCAGCAGTTCGGCGCGGACCTCCATCGTGGTGAGCACACCGGGAGCGTGCTCGGGCCGCAGCACCGCCATCGGGTGCGGGTCGAAGGTGACCGCCACCAGGGTGAGCTCCTTGGCGTCCGCCACCTCGCGCCCCCGGCGCAGCACATGCTGGTGCCCGAGGTGGACGCCGTCGAAGTTGCCGACCACGACACAGGTGCGGCCGAGGTCGGCGGGCACCTCGCTCAGACTTCTCCAGAACACGCCGCCAGAATATCCATCCTCGGTCCCCTTCCCGGGATCCGGGCCACCTGGCAACCAAACAGTAACCTGTTCTACCCATTCTCGTTGGTCGAGGCATGGAGAGCCTCGTACGCAGAGCCACCATGTCCCTCGCTCCGCTGGTCCTGCTCGCGGGAGCGCTCAGCGCTCCTGCGGAGGCCGCCGAGCCGAAGCCCGGGTACGACGCGAAGGTGCGGATCACCGAGCACGGGATCCCACACATCACCGCCCGCGACTGGGGCTCGCTGGGCTACGGCAGCGGCTGGGCGACCGCCGGTGAGGCCACCTGCACCCTGGCCGACATC
Source organism: Nocardioides sp. NPDC006273 (assembly GCF_040613495.1). Lineage (NCBI taxonomy): Bacteria > Bacillati > Actinomycetota > Actinomycetes > Propionibacteriales > Nocardioidaceae > Nocardioides > Nocardioides sp. NPDC006273. Next base: position 48,083 of record NZ_JBEXSD010000003.1, read on the forward strand.
CTGCTCAGCGCCCGCGGCGTACGCTCCCGCTGGCTCGGCGCGGACAAGATCTACGACGACGGCGTCTCCAAGCCGACCACCAACCTCGACTCGGACGTGCTCGTGGGTGATCTCCACAACCGGCAGGTGGTCGAGCGGCTGCTCGAATCACCAGCCGGGCCGTCGACGCGCGCGAAGCAGATGGTGCGCGGCTACGCCGCCGGGGTCAACGAGTGGCTGCGTACGCACGAGGTCACCGACCCGGCCTGCGCGGGCGCTCCCTACCTCCGCCCCGACGTCACCGGGACCGACGTCTGGTACGGCGTCTATCTCGCCAACCTGATCGCCTCGGCCGGACAGTTCGTCGGCGAGATGAACGCCGCCTCTCCCCCGTCGCTGACCGACCCCGGCCTGCCCGATCTGCCCGGCGCCCTGGGGCTGCCGTCGCTGCCCACCACCGCAGCCGAGGTGCCGGCTGCGGCCGCGAAGGTGGACAAGCAGAATCTGCTGGCCTCGTTCGGCCGTGACCCCGAGCGCTCCTTCGGGTCGAACGCGACCGCGATCGGCGGCGATGCCAGCTCGACCGGTGCCGGGATGCTGCTCGGCAACCCGCACTTCCCGTGGCAGGGCCGCTACCGGTTCACCCAGCAGCACCTGACGATCCCCGGCGAGTACGACGTGGCCGGCGCTTCGCTGATCGGCTCGCCGGCGGTGAACATCGGCTGGAACGACGACGTCGCCTGGAGCCACACGGTCTCGACCGCCTACCGGTTCACGCCGTACGAGTACACCACCCTCGGGCCGGGAACCCGCTACCTCACCTCGGACGGGGTGGAGCGGGCCGAGCGGCGGGAGGTCGAGGTCGAGGTCAAGACCGCCTCGGGCACGACCACGGTCACCGAGGATCTCTACCGCACGCCCGAGGGCTACGTCATCGACTCGCCCTCGCAGCTGATGGCCTGGGGGTCGCAGAGCTTCTGGGCGATCCGGGACGCCAACGCCGAGCACCTGCGCACCATCGACACCTTCCTCGGCATGGGCTCTGCCTCCTCGGTCGGGGACCTGCTGGAGCGCCAGGACGCCGGTGGCGGGATGCCGTGGGTCAACACGATCGCGGCCGACCGCCACGGTGACGCCCTCTACGCCGACCACTCGGTCGTCCCGCACGTCACCGACAGGCTCGCCGCACGCTGTATGACGGTCGTCGGCAGGCTGCTGAACGTCGTCGCCGGCCTGCCCGGTCTCGACGGCAACCGCGCCGGGTCCTCCTGCGCCTGGGGAGCCGATGCCGATGCCCAGCGCCCCGGGATCCTCGGTGACGAGCACCTCCCCGACGTCGTACGCCGCGACTGGGTGATGAACGCCAACGACTCCCACTGGCTGCCCAACCCGGAGGCCCCGCTGGAGGGCTACCCCGCGATCCTCGGCTGCGAGCGTTGCGAGCGGACGATGCGTACGCAGATGGTGGCCCGCTACGTCATCGACCAGCTCGCCGCGCACGGCGTCGAGACGCCCGCCTCGCTGGCGGACCACGAGTACGACAACCGGCAGCGGACAGCCGAGGTGATGAGGGCCGACGGCGCGCTCGACCGGGTCTGTCGGCTCACCGGCGAGAAGCAGGCCTGCGCCGTCCTGGCCGGATGGGACGGACGATCGGACGCGACCTCGGTCGGCACCGCGATCTTCACCGAGTTCGTCGAACGGGCCCCGGCCGGGCTCCGGCTCTGGCGGGTGCCGTTCGACCCCGACGACCCGCTCGACACGCCGCGCGGGCTGCGCACGACGCCGGGCACGATCAAGGCGATGAAGGGCGCGATCGCGGCCGTGAAGGCGACCGGCCTACCGATCGACTCGCCATGGGGTGCCTACCAGGTCGCCGCCGACCGCGGCGCTCCCCCGCTGCCCCTCGGCGGCGGTGAGGGCAACCTGGCCGGCAACGCCAACGCGCTCGCCTCCCACAGCCCGGTGCAGAACACCGGCTACGCGCGGCCGATCACCTACGGCTCCTCCCACATCCAGGCCGTCTCGTTCGGCCCGGACGGCGTCGAGCCGCGCACGATCCTGACCTACGGCCAGTACGAGGACCCCGCCTCGCCTTGGTCCAGCGACCAGACCCGCCTCTTCTCCGAGGAGAAGTGGGTCGACTTCCCCTGGACCGACGAGGAGATCGAGGCAGACCTGGTCGAGACCGTGCGCCTGCGCTGACTCGGCGTGGGGTGTCAGCCGACGAAGACGGCGCTCGCCTTGGCGAGCTCGGGTCCGACCGGCTCATAGAGCGCGAGGAACTCGCCGTCGGGAGCGAAGACAGCCGTGATCTTGTCGAGCGCGAGCCCGAGCTTGCGCCCGTAGCGGACGTCCTGCGCCTGCGCCTCGGAGAGGTCGTACGCCGGGAACGCAGCGCGAGCGGCCTCGGCCAACGGGAGCACGGCGAACTCGTCGCCGAGCTCGTCGAGCGTCCTGGCGACGTCCAGGTCGTAGGGCCCCACGGCGGTGCGGCGCAGCGCCGTCAGATGTCCACCGACCCCGAGCGCCTCGCCGACGTCGCGGGCGATCGCGCGGATGTAGGTGCCGCTGGAACAGCGCACCGAGATGTCGACGTCGACCACGTCGCCCTCGACCCGGACGTCCCCGACGGTCAGCTCGTGCACCGTGACCGGCCGGGCCTTCAGCTCGACCTGCTCACCGTCGCGTACGCGCTGGTAGGCGCGCTTGCCGTCGACCTTGATCGCCGAGACCGCGGTCGGGACCTGGAGGATGTCGCCGACCTGGGTGGCGAAGGAGCTGCGTACGTCCTCGGCGGCCAGTCCGCTGGCGACCTTCTCCGCGACGACCTCCCCTTCAGCATCATCGGTGGTCGTCGAGACTCCGAGCCGGACCGTCGCGTCGTAGGCCTTCTCGGTCAGCATCAGGTGACCGAGCAGCCGGGTGGCACGCTCGACGCCGAGGACGAGTACGCCGGTGGCCATCGGGTCCAGGGTGCCGGCATGCCCGACCTTGCGGGTGCCGGCCAGACGACGCACGCGCGCGACGACGTCGTGGGAGGTGACCCCGGCGGGCTTGTCGACGATGACGAGACCAGAAGGAGCACTCACTCCTCGTCGTCCTCGCGGTGCCCTGAGCCTGTCGAAGGGTCCCACTCGTCCTCGGCCTCACGCGGCTTCTTGTAGGGGTCGGGCTCGCCGGCGTAGGACTCCACACGAGCGGCGGCGACCGCGTCGTCCTGCGCCTTGGCGCGGGCGAGCACGTCGTCGAGGTGGCGAGCCGTCTCCGGCAGCGCGTCGTGGATGAACTCCAGCGTCGGGGCGGTGCGTGTGCCGAGCTGCTTGGCGACCTCGGAGCGGATCAGCCCCTTGGCCGACTCCAGCGCGGCCGCCGTGCCGGCGAGCTCGGCCTCCGAGTCCGCTCCCAGCACCGTGTAGAAGATCGTCGCGTTCTGGCTGTCACCGGTCACCCGGACATCGGTGATGGTGACGAAGCCGATCCGCGGATCCTTGATCCGCCGTTCCAGCATCTGAGCGACAACGACCTTGATCCGGTCAGCGATCCGACGCACCCGTGGGCTACTCATGTTCACACTCTCTCAAATAATCGAAGCAAATCGAGACGTTGGCCGGGCCGCGACTGCGACCCGGCCAACGTCAGAGGCTCGTTCAGCCCCTGGGAATCTCCACCATCTCGAAGGCTTCGATGAAGTCGCCTTCCTTGATGTCCTGGAAGTTCTTCAGGACCAGACCGCACTCGAAGCCCTCGCGGACCTCGGAGGCGTCGTCCTTCTCGCGGCGCAGCGAGGCGAGGTCGAGGTTGTCGGCCACCACGGCGCCGTCGCGCAGAACGCGAACCTTGGCGTTGCGGCGGATGAGGCCCTCGGTGACCATACAGCCGGCGATGTTTCCGGCCTTCGACGAGCGGAAGATCGCGCGGATCTCCGCCTTGCCGAGGCTCTTCTCCTCGTACTCCGGCTTGAGCATGCCCTTGAGGGCCGCCTCGATCTCCTCGATCGCCTGGTAGATGACCGAGTAGTAGCGGATCTCGACACCCTCGCGGTCAGCCAGCTCCGTCGCCTTGCCCTGCGGGCGGACGTTGAAGCCGATGATGATCGCGTCGGAGGCAGCAGCCAGGTCGACGTTGGTCTCGGTGATCGCACCGACACCGCGGTCGATGACCCGGATGGAGACCTCGTCGCCACCCACGTCGATCTTGGCCAGTGCGTCCTCGAGAGCCTCGACCGAACCGGACACGTCGCCCTTGAGGATGAGGTTGAGCTCTTGGCTCTCGCCCTTCTCCATGGAGGCCATGAAGTCCTCCAGCGTGCGGCGTACGCGGCGCTTGGCCTGCTGCGCAGCACGCTCGCGCGCCTCGCGCTTCTCGGCGATCTGGCGAGCCATCCGGTCGTCCTCGACGACCAGGAAGCTCTGGCCCGCACCCGGCACCGCCGAGAGACCCAGGACCATCGCCGGACGCGACGGAGTCGCCTCGGTGATCTCGTGGCCGTACTCGTCGATCATCGCGCGGACACGGCCATGGGCCGGACCGGCGACGATGGACTCACCCACACGCAGCGTGCCGCGCTGGACCAGGATGGTCGCGACGGGGCCGCGGCCACGGTCGAGGTGAGCCTCGATGACGATGCCCTGAGCGTCCTGGCTGGCGTTGGCCTGCAGGTCGAGCGAGGCGTCGGCGGTCAGCACGACCGCCTCGAGGAGGCCCTCGATGTTGATCCGCGACTTCGCCGAGATCTCGACGAACATGGTGTCGCCGCCGTACTCCTCGGGGATGACGCCGTATTCGGTCAGCTGGCCACGGATCTTGGTCGGGTCCGCCTCCGGCTTGTCGATCTTGTTGATCGCGACCACGATCGGGACGCCGGCCGCCTTGGCGTGGTTGAGCGCCTCGATCGTCTGCGGCATCACGCCGTCATCGGCCGCGACCACGAGGACCGCGAGGTCCGAGGACTGCGAACCACGAGCACGCATGGCGGTGAACGCCTCGTGGCCCGGGGTGTCGATGAAGGTGATCCTGCGCTCTTGGCCGTCGACCTCGGTCGCGACCTGGTAGGCACCGATGTGCTGGGTGATGCCACCGGCCTCGCCCTCGATGACGTTGGCGTCACGGATGGCGTCGAGCAGCTTGGTCTTACCGTGGTCGACGTGACCCATGACGGTGACGACCGGCGGACGGACCGTCCAGTCGGACTCGTCGCCCTCGTCGCCGAGCTCGATGTCGAAGGACTCCAGCAGCTCGCGGTCCTCGTCCTCGGGGGAGACGACCGAGACGATGTAGTTGAGCTCCTCACCGAGCAGCTCGAGGGTCTCGTCGTTGACGGACTCGGTCGCGGTGACCATCTCTCCGAGGCCGAACAGCATCTGCACCAGCTGGGCCGGGTCGACGCCGATCTTCTCGGCGAAGTCGGTCAGCGAGGACCCACGGGCGAGACGCACGGTCTCGCCGTTGCCCTTGCGGACGCGGATGCCACCGATCGTCGGGGCCTCCATGGCCTCGAACTCCTGACGACGCGCCCGCTTCGACTTCCGGCCACGACGCGAGGGGCCACCCGGGCGACCGAAGGCACCCTGGGTCGTTCCGCGACCACCGGGACGACCGGCGCCCGGACGACCGCCGAAGCCACCGCCACCGGGACGACCCGGAGCACCGCCGCCGCCACCGGGACGACCACCGGCACCCGGGCGGCCACCGCCGCCGGGACGACCCGGAGCACCGGCACGACCGCCGCCACCGCCGCCGGGACCGCCGCCAGGACGGGCACCGAACGCGGCCGGGGACTTCGGCATCATCGCCGGGTTGGGACGCGGCATGCCGGGACGGCCGCCACCACCCTGGCCACCCTCACGGGCAGCAGCAGGACGCGGCGGACGCTGGTCGCCACCGGCCGGGGCACCGCCCTGGCCTCCGCCCTGACCGCCCTGGCCTCCACCCTGGCCGCCGGGACGCGGACGCCCCATGCCCTGGTTGGAGGAGAACGGGTTGTTGCCCGGGCGCGGAGCGCCGGGCTTGCCGACCGGACGGGGTCCGGGACGACCGGCACCACCAGAGCCGCCGCGAGCCGCGGGGGTCTGCGGACGAGTGCCGGGCTTCGGCGCACCAGGCTTGGGCGCACCAGGCTTGGGCGCGGCCGGGCGTCGCTCGCCTCGGTCGGTGCCTGCCGGCTCGCTCGGGCTGGTCTTGGGAGCGGCCGGAGCCGACTCCGCGGGGGCTGCCGGCGGAGCCTCGGCCTTCTTGGCCGGGGGCTTCGGGCCGGGCCTGGGGCCGGCCGGCTTGGACGCCGCAGGCGCCTCGGCAGGCTTCTCGGCAGGCTTCTCGGGCGCCTTGTCCGCGGCCTTCTTCGGGGCAGCAGGCTTGGGGGCGGCCGGCTTGGGGCCGGGCTTGGGGGCGGTCTTCTCGTCCGTGGACGAGGATCCACCGTTGCCGCCGGACTTCAGGCCGGGGCCGATCTCCTTGCGGAAACGCATCTCCGCAGGCAGCTCGACGGTCGAGCTCGCCGACTTGACGAACTCACCCATCTCCTTGAACTTCTCGAGAACGAACTTGCTCTCGACTCCGAACTCTTTGGCGAGTTCGTGGACTCGGGTCTTAGCCACGTTTCTCCTTCTGGCCACAGACCCGAAATCCGGGTGAAACTGTGACCACTAATGGTTGTAGAACACGCTCATCGCGAAGTACTCATCGAGTGCTCATGAGCTTTTGCTCCAGTTCCTGGTCAGTTGACCGTCGGCGACGGTCGTGGATGTCGGGCGCTTGTCGAGGTAGTCCTCCACCGGTGCGCTGGAAAGCCCGCCCGCGCCCCCCCTGCCTTTCGGGAACAGGGCCCGGGTGAACGCCTTCCGGCGCACCGCGAGTTCGTAGCACTCACGCGTGGGATGCAGATGCGCCCCTCGCCCGGGTGCGGTGGCTGTCGGATCGGGCACCACGGCCGGGTGGCCGTCGTGGCCCGAGCCGGCGGTCACCCGCAACAACTCGCGCTTGGCGGCTCGCTTCCGGCAACCCACGCACGTACGGACGGGTCCGTTCTGCGTAGTTTCTTCGAGGCGTGCCACCGATACTCAACACTACCGCTTACGGGGTTCGGGAGACTAAACCGGGGCACAGGTCGTTCCTATTCCGTGACCCGACCTCACAGGACGGCGGCGATCTCCGGCCAGGCCAGCAGGCCGAGCTCGCGGTCGGCCTCCTCCGAACCGCCCCAGTCGAGCCGCCGGCTGAGCGGGAGCACGGGCTCTCTGGGCAGCACGACCCGATGACCGGCGTCGGGATGGGTGACCACGATGGTCTCCAGGTCGTGGGCCGTACGTCGGCGCCGGACCGCCTCCGCGAAGAGGACCGACGGCCACAGCGCGTCATCGCCCCCGGCGACCAGGACGACCTCACCGGCGATGCGCTCGACCGCGATGGTCGCGGCGGGCACCCGGTCGGCGTACTTCTCCAGAGCCGAGAGGTAGGCCTCGCAGAACGACGGGAGCTCCCCATCGGCCTGCGCGCTTCGCGCGCTTGCTCCCTCGCTCGGCGCGAGCGGACGAGCAAGCTCGCCGCTCGACCTCACTCCGGTCGCCTCCTCGATCGCCTCGTCGTCGAAGGGTACGAATGGCACCTGCTCGCCGCGCAGCGTCCACGAGGACCGCTGCGGCCGCTCGTCGCTGAGGCCGGCCCAGGAGACGTACGTCGGGGACATCGCGACCACCGCGTCGATCTCGGGATGCAGCGTGCCGAGCAGCAGCGCCGCCTGGGCGCCCCAGGACGTGCCCAGCACCACCAGCCGCTGGTAGCGGGAGTGGAGCTCGGCGAGGACGTCGTCGAACGTCTCCAGCGGCATCAGGCGGGCCTCGCCCGGCTGTCCGGGGCCGCCGAAGTAGCGGATCGACGCAGCCGCCACGCCGTGCGCGGCGAGCATCCGGCACCGATCGGTCTCGACCCGCCCCGAGGACCCGGACAGGACGAGGACCCCGGTGGTGGCACCTTCCGGCTCCACCAGAATGCCCTCGGACCCGGTCAGAGCTGTCTCACGCACGTTCGGCATGCGCACAGGCTAGCCAGCCGCGAGGCTCAGGCGACCGGGGTCTCCTCGTCGGAGCGGATGTCGATGCGCCAGCCGGTGAGGCGAGCGGCGAGGCGGGCGTTCTGCCCCTCCTTGCCGATGGCCAGCGAGAGCTGGTAGTCGGGCACGACGACGCGAGCCGACTTGGTCGCCTCGTCGATGATCTGCACCGCGGCGACCCGGGCCGGGGAGAGCGCGGAGGCGACGAGCACCTTCGGGTCCTCGGACCAGTCGACGATGTCGATCTTCTCGCCCTGCAGCTCGGACATGACCTGGCGGACCCGCTGCCCCATCGGGCCGATGCAGGCACCCTTGGCGTTGACGCCGGCGACGGTCGAATGGACGGCGATCTTGGTGCGGTGGCCGGCCTCTCGGGCGATCGCGGCGATCTCGACGGTGCCGTCGGCGATCTCGGGGACCTCGAAGGAGAAGAGCTTCTTGACCAGGTTGGGGTGGGAGCGCGAGAGCGTGATCTGCGGACCACGCATGCCCTTGCGCACGCTCACCACGAGCGCCTTGATCCGGGTGCCGTGGCTGTAGTCCTCACCGGGCACGCGCTCGGAGAGCGGGATGACGCCCTCGAGTCGGCCCAGGTCGACGAGCACGTCGTCGGGGTTGCGGCCCTGCTGGATGACGCCGGAGAGGATGTCGCCCTCCTTGCCGGAGAACTCACCGAACTTCACGTCGTCCTCGGCGTCGCGCAGCCGCTGCAGCACGATCTGCTTGGCGGTGGTGGCGGCGATCCGGCCGAAGCCCTCGGGCGTGTCGTCGTACTCCCCGACGACGTTGCCCTCGTCGTCGACCTCCGCAGCCAGCACGCGTACGTGCCCGGTCTTACGGTCGAGGTCGACCCGCGCCTTCGTCTGGGACTCGCCGGTCTTGTGGTAGGCCGTCAGCAGGCCCTGTTCGATCGCCTCGACGAGCACATCGAGCGAGATCTCCCGCTCCCGCTCCAGCATCCGCAGGATGCTCATATCGATGTCCATGGCCTACTCCCCCTCGTCGATCCGCTTGAACTCGATCTGCACAAGCGCCTTCTTCACTTCCGCGTACGCCACCTCGCGGCGCTTGCCGCTCACCTCGAGGCTCGCGCGCTCCTCGTCGGACTCCTTGACGCGGCCGGCGAACGTGGAGCCGTCGACGGTGGTGACCTTGACCAGGCGACCCTTGTTGCGGCGCCAGTGGCGCGGCAGGGTCAGCGGCCGGTCGACACCGGGAGAGGTGACCTCGAGCGTGTATGGCTGCTCGCCCATGACGTCGGACTCGTCGAGGACCCGGTTGACCTCACGGGTCGCCTCGGTGACCCCCTCATGGGTGATCCCGCCGTCCTTGTCGACGGCGATCCGCAGGATCCGGCGCTTGCCGGCCGGCGTGATCTCCACTGCCTCGACGTCGAGGCCCAGGACCAGAAGCGGGTCGACAAGGGCCTCCTCGATGGCACTCGCGATCGCGTCCTTCCGCTCAGCACTCAACGCGATCTCCCCCTGCATCCTGTTGTCTGATCCTGTTGGCTGGTCCAATTGTGTGGGCCGCCGAGCACGCGGCGCCGCCGATGACACCTTACCTGTACGCCTCGGGTGTCTCGCACAGCACGCGGTTGTGTTGGAAAGCCGCTGACGCGACTCTCGCCGGGTGTGGCTAGGGTTCCTCACGTGTTCAGGATGCTCTCGCGCCGCACCGCTGTGGCCGTCGCCGTGGTCGCTCCGATGGCCGCCTCGGCGTGTTCGGCCTCGGAGATGCTCAATCCTGTCAAAGCACCGCCGCCGAGCACTCCCCCGGCCCCCGCCAACCCCGACCAGAGTGTGATCGACGCCACGGTCGCGGAGATCCTCGGCGCCGACGCGGGCGCGCCGGCGGCCTTCGTCCAGCTCCATCGCGTCCACATCGAGGCGCTGGCGCCGTCCGAGGGCGTCACGGCCGCGCCGGCGCAGGGCCGCTGGCAGGAACGTCAGCTCGCCCTGGTCACCACGCTCACCGCCGCTGCCGGGCATGCCGCGGACCCGCAGCTGATCACGCTGCTCGCCTCGGCAGCCGCCGGCCAGCAGCAGCTGCTGCACGGACGGGGCCTGGCATGACGGGGGCCGGCACGACAGCCGCGGACTCGGCCTCGACAGAGGCCATCCAGGCTGCGCTCGCGGTCGAGCACGCTGCGATCTACCTCATCGGCGCCCTGGGCGGGCGCACCTCCGCCTCGTCCACACCGGCGCTGGCGCGAGCGCTCGAGGTCGCGTACGCCGACCACGTGAACGCCCGCGAGGCCCTGGCCGTCCGCGTGGTGGCCGCGGGGCTCGAGCCGGTCGCGTCCTCCGCCGTCTACGACGTGCCCCGCCAGACCGGGTCGGCCGAGGGCATCAACGCCGCGGCCCTGCGCTTGGAGCGGGACACCACCGCGACCTATCTCTCCCTGGTCCCGAAGGCGACCGGCACCGACCGCACGCTGCTCGTCCAGCTGCTCTGCCGGGCGGCCGCGCGGCAGCTCGACCTCGGCGCGAAGCCGACGGCGTTCCCTGGAACCTAGGCCAGCGCCACCAAAAGCCGAGATGGCCCGCGAACCGTCCGGCGCGGGAGACTCCCGAGATGTCTCCCGAATCCGGGCGGCTCGCGGGCCAGGTTTTGGCCTGGACACGAGGCCTGAGAAGCCGCCTGGGGGCGGACCTCTCTTGCAGAAGTATGCAATCCCCGCTCAGAATGGCCCAGACCCGCAAAAGCGCATTGCAAGAACTTGCAACTTTTCCTGGTGTCATTCCCAGGAGCGAGCGATCTGGTGTATGGCCGCTCAGCCGCCGGGCGGCGGGGCACAGGGAGACCTTCAGCACCGTACCGATCTTCGAAGACCCTGTCCGCTCGCGCAGACGCATCGAGACAGATCCGAGACCTTCCCGGCTCACATGTGTCCGGTCTCGACGTAGGAACTATGCCAAGAGAGCGCCTCACCGAGCAGGTGCGGCGTGTGCACGGCATCGGGACGCTCGCGCTGGGCGCGCTCGAAGTAATCGACGAGCCGGTCGCGGTAGCCGGGGTGCGCGCAGCGGTCGATGATCTTCCGCGCCCGTGCCCGCGGCGAGAGTCCGCGCAGGTCGGCCAGCCCCTGCTCGGTGATCACGACCTGCACGTCGTGCTCGGTGTGGTCGACGTGGCTGACGAAGGGCACGATCGAGGAGATCGCGCCGTTCTCGGCGGTCGAGGCAGAGACGAAGAAGTTGAGATACGCGTTGCGGGCGAAGTCGCCCGAGCCGCCGATGCCGTTGACGATCGAGGAGCCGGCGACGTGGGTGGAGTTCACGTTGCCATAGATGTCGGCCTCGACCATGCCGTTGATCGCGATGAGGCCCAGCCTCCGTACGACCTCCGGATGGTTCGAGATCTCCTGCGGCCGCAGCAGGATCCGGCCCTTGTAGTGGTGGATGTCGTCGTTGAACCGCTGAGCGCCCTCCTCGGAGAGCCCGAAGGACGTCGACGAGACGCCGATCAGCTTGCCCGAGTCGAGGAGGTCGAGGAGGCCGTCCTGGATCGTCTCGGTGTAGGCCGTCAGATGCTCGAACTCGCTCTCCTGGAGGCCGGCCAGGACCGCGTTGGCGACGTTGCCGACGCCGGCCTGGAGCGGCAGCAGGCTCCGGTGCAGCCGGTCGTTGCGCACCTCGTGCCGGAGGAAGTCCACGAGGAGGTCCGCCATCGCGCGGCTGTTGTCGTCGACCGGGCGCAGCGGCGTGTTGCGGTCGGGCTGGTCGGTCTCGACGACGGCGACCACCTTCGCCGGGTCGACCCGGAGGTAGGGGTCGCCGATCCGCTGCATCGGCGTGGTGAGCTGGATCGGTGCTCGCTGGGGCGGCAGGCGGGTGCCGTAGTAGATGTCGTGGAAGCCCTCGAACCCTCGCGGCTGCCAGCTGTTCACCTCGAGGATCACCTTGTCGGCGTTCTCCAGCCAGGTCTTGTTGTTCCCCACGCTCGAGGAGGGGACGAGCAGCCCGTTGTGGAGGATCGCCGCCACCTCGACGACGGCGACGTCGAGGCCGCCGTAGAAGCCGAACCAGCTGTGCTGGGCGACGTGGGACAGATGTACGTCGACGTACTCGACCTCGCCGGAGTTGATCTGCCGGCGGAGCAGCGGGTCACCGTTGTAGGGAAGCCGCTTGGAGAGCCCGTGCGCCTCGGCGAGGACGCCGTCGAGGTCGGGCGCCGTCGAGGCACCGGTCCACGCCTGGACCCTGAACTCCTCGCCACGCTCATGAGCCGCCCGCATACGTCGTGCCAGCGCCGCCGGCACCGCCTTCGGGTGCCCGGCCCCGGTGAACCCCGAGAACCCCACGGTCTCCCCCGGCGCGATCTGCTCGGCCGCCTCCGCGGCGCTCATCGCCCGCCCGGCGAGCGTACGGTCAAGAATCCTGAGCCCCGTCATGGGATCGATCTTGCCTCACCCCCGCTCGCCGAGTCGGTAGAAATGGCGGGCGGGGGTGGGTCAGCCGCGGACGACCTCGGTCAGGTGAGCGACCACGTCGTCGAGAGCGACCTCGGTCCTCTCGCCGCTCTTACGGTCCTTGACCTCGATCTTGCCCTCGACCAGACCCTTGCCGACGGTGACGATGGTCGGGACGCCGATGAGCTCGGCGTCCTTGAACTTCACACCGGGAGAGACCTTGGGGCGGTCGTCGTAGAGCACGTCGATGCCGGCGGCCTCGAGCTCACCGGCGAGCATCGAAGCGGCCTGGAAGATCGCGGCGTCCTTGCCGGTGGCGACGAGGTGGATGTCGTACGGAGCGACGTTGCGGGGCCAGGCCAGGCCGATGTCGTCGAGGGTGCCCTCGGCGACGGCGGCCACGGCCCGGGTGACACCGATGCCGTAGGAGCCCATGGTGACCGTGACGAGCTTGCCGTTCTCGTCGAGGACCTGCAGGCCGAGGGCGTCGGCGTACTTGCGGCCGAGCTGGAAGACGTGGCCCATCTCGATGCCGCGGGCCAGCGTCAGCGGGCCGGAGCCGTCAGGAGCCGGGTCGCCCTCACGCACCTCGGCGGCCTCGATGGTGCCGTCGGGGGTGAAGTCGCGGCCGGCGACCAGATCGATGACGTGCTTGCCCTCGACGTTGGCGCCGGTGACCCAGCGGGTGCCGGTGACGACGCGCGGGTCGACGAGGTAGCGGATCCCCGAAGCCGAGGACTCCCCCAGCGCCTCGGGGCCGATGTAGCCCTTGACCAGCTCGGGGTGCTTCTTGAGCTCGACGTCGTCCATCGGCTCGACCTCGATCGGCTCCAGCTGCCCCTCGAGACGCTTGATGTCGACGTCGCGGTCGCCGGGCAAGCCGACGGCAAGCGGCTCGACGGTGCCGTCGGGGTGGCGCAGCGTCAGCAGCACGTTCTTCAGCGTGTCGCCGGCCTCCCAGGGACGGTCCTCGCGCGGGAACGCCTCGTTGAGGTGGTCGACGAGAGTCTGGATCGTCGGTGTGTCGGGGGTGTCCTCGGCGTGGGCGGCGGGCACGCCCTCATAGGAGATCGGCTCGGGGGCCAGGGTCGTGACCGCCTCGACGTTGGCGGCGTAGCCCCCGGCCGAGCGGACGAAGGTGTCCTCGCCGGCCTCGGAGACGGCCAGGAACTCCTCGGAGGCCGAGCCGCCCATCGCACCGGAGGTCGCCTTGACGATGACGTACTCGAACCCGAGGCGGTCGAAGACCTTGACGTACGCCGCACGGTGGGCCTGGTAGGCGGCCTCGAGGCCCTCGTCGGTGTAGTCGAAGGAGTAGGAGTCCTTCATGATGAACTCGCGCCCGCGCAGCAGCCCGGCACGGGGACGCGCCTCGTCGCGGTACTTTGTCTGGATCTGGTAGAGCGCCAGCGGCAGGTCCTTGTAGGAGCCGTAGAGGTCCTTGACCAGAAGCGTGAACATCTCCTCGTGCGTGGGGCCGAGCAGGTAGTCGGCCTCCTTGCGGTCCTTGAGCCGGAAGATGCCGTCGCCGTACTCCGTCCAGCGGCCGGTCGCCTCGTAGGGCTCGCGCGGCAGCAGCGCGGGGAAGTGCACCTCCTGGGACCCGATCGCGGCCATCTCCTCGCGGATGATCGCCTCGACCTTGCCGAGCACGCGCAGTCCCAGCGGCAGCCAGGAGTAGATCCCCGGAGCGGCGCGGCGGATGTAGCCGGCACGGACAAGCAGCTGGTGGCTCGCGACCTCGGCGTCCGCGGGACTCTCACGAAGAGTCCGCACGAACAGGGTCGACATACGGGCGATCATGCGGGCAAGCGTACGGCGCAACGGACCGCTCCCGCGAACCGGTTCTGGGTGTGTTGTGACCGGCCCCGAGCAGGCTCAGAACATGATGGTGGAGAAGCGGGCCGTCTCGAGGAAGCCGGCCCGCTCGTAGGCGCGGCGGGCGGGGGCGTTCCACTCGTTGACGTAGAGGGAGATGCGGGGGGCGACCTCGCGACGGACGATGTCGCAGACCGCGGCCATCCCGCGGGCGGCCAGGCCCTCGCCGCGGCGGTGCGCGGGCACCCAGACCCCCTGGATCTGGGCGGCGCCCGGCGTCGCGCAGGCGACCTCTGCCTTGAAGACGACCTCGCCGTCCTCGATCCGCGCGAAGGACCAGCCGCGCGCGATCAGCTGGAGCACCCGGGCGCGGTAGAGGTCACGGCCACCGCCGGTCTCGGGCGAGATCCCGACCTCCTCGGTGTACATCGCCACGCACGCCGGATAGAGGACCTCCATGTCGGCGCGGACCGTGCGGCGTACGAAGGGGTCCGGCTCGACCAGGCTCTGCAGCTGCTGCTCGAGATGAGGCTGCTCCCAGCGCTCGTCGCGCGGTTTCCCCCAGGACTCACCGATCGCGCTCCACAGCGAGCGCACCGCGGGCTGCCGCCCCACGATCGTCGAGACGGTGCGTACGCGGTTGCGGGCCCGCTCACCGAAGGCGTACGCATCCTCCTCGGTGGCCTGGATCGGGACCAGGTTGGCGCCGACATGGCAGGCCGCGACCAGGTCGCCACCGTCCCAGCGGCCCCAGATCTCGCCGCCGAGCCAACGCGGCTCGAGGTTGGTGGTGCGCGCCCGGTATTCCGCGAACACGTTGACCACCGGATCCTGACCGGTCAGCTCCAGGAACGCACTCAGATCCCCCGCATGCAGCGGGCGGATCCCCTGGCGCGTCGTCAGCATGTCATCGAGCCTAGAGCCAATCCGGTTGTACGTCGCGCCTCGGCTCGCAGGCCGGATCACGCAAAGATGCGCTCGATCGAGTGCATCCGCTCGCGGACGGTCTTGAGCAGTACGTCCTGACCGGCCGCGCCCGTGTCGCCCCACACCGCCCGGCCCACCATCACGCCGCCGGCACCGAGCGCTCGGACCTGCGGCAGACGCTTGTTGAAGTCGTCCCAGCTCATCCCGTCCGACCGTGCGACCCAGGGCGCTCTCCCGATGTCGGCGCGCTCGATGGCCGCGATGCCCTCGTCGTTCACCTTGAGCTTGAGCACGATGCCGGTCTCTCCCGAGCGCTCGGCGAGTGCGGCCAGATCGTCGAGACAGCCCGGCCTCGCGCAGTAGGGCTCGAGGAAGACCCGGTGATAGCCCGGCAGGCGTTCGAGCACGGCCTGCGCGATCGGCGCGCAGCCCGCCTGGTGGTCCTCGAAGCCGACCTTGACGGCGTCGGTCGATCTCGTGGGGACGATGAGCTCTTCGACGGTCTCGATGTCCGGGAGTCCGGCGCAGGCGAGCTCCGGGCGTACCTCGCCGTGCCCCTGCGCTGGACGCACGACGATGCCCCAGCCGGGGGCGTGGGCCACCAGGTCGAGGAGCTCGAACCTGATGTCGGAGGAGTCCGGGGTGCGGAACAGCCCATCGTTAGCGTGATCGATGGCAAGCCAGAGATTGGTCACTGTTGTCGCCAGTCTGAGGAGGGAACAAGAGACATGTGGAGGCGCTAGGCGAAGCCTAAGCAGCGCGGCCCATGATCAGCGGCAACTCGCGTGCACTGCAGGCTGCGGGTCGCGCGGCCCCTCGATGATCGGTTCTCAGTATTCGCCGCCGTCGGCGACCACACACTGACCATTGATGGCGCTGGCGCCGTCGGAGGCGAGGAAGACACAGACCTTGGCGACGGCGTCGGCGGTCACGAAGCGGTGCCCGGGGATGCGCGCCGCCCGGTAGGAGATGTACTGGTCGACCGTGACGCCTTCCTTGCGAGCGTGCTTGACGAAGACCTGCCGGGAGGACTCGCTCCACATCGGTCCCGGAGCGACGACGTTGGCGCGGACGACCCCCTCCTCCTCCTGCGCGATCGCCTGGGCGAGCCCGGTCAGCGCGTGCTTGGACACGCCGTAGGCGGCCCGTCGTGACGGCGTACGGATCCCGAAGACCGAGCTGACCAGGACGACCGCACCGGACCCGGCCGCCCGCAGCTTCGGGAGCGCGAGCGAGGCCGTACGCCACACCGAGGTCAGGTTGATGTCGAGGGTGTGCTGCCACTCGGACCGGTCGATCTCGGCGACCGTGTCGGGGCTGGGGTTGATGCCGGAGCAGTTGATGAGGCCAGACAGCGTGTCGAACCCGGCGAGCGACTCGGCCAGGGCGTCCACCCCGTCGTCGGTGGTCAGGTCGGCCTCCACCCGCGCCACCGCTCCGGTCTCGTCGGCGAGGTAGGCGAGCTCGGTCGTACGGCTGTAGCCGTGCACGATCACCGGAGTGCCATCGGCGCTCAGTCTGCGTGCGACGGCACTGCCGAGGTCGCCGGTGGCTCCGAGGACGAGCACTGGTGGCCGAGGCTGTGCACCCGGCGACTCAGGCAGTGTGCTCATGGCGCTCCTTGATCCGTCGGATCGCCGCCCTCACCACTTGGTCGTGGGTGGGCGGCAGACCAGTGAGACCTTCAAGATGGCTCAGGCAAGTGATATCACCCATTTGTCCGAGCCGATATGCGGTTATCGGAATCGCCGGCGTGAGCACCGGGTGGTGCAGCCTTCGGACCAGCGCCTCGGTGATGTCGGTGTCCACGCGGAGCGCGTCGCGCTCTCGGCCGACGGTGCGTGGGTCCTCCTCACGGTCCAGGATCTGGAGATAGCCGTCGACCGGGACCCGACCGCGCAGAACGAGCTGATACATCGCCGCCTTCCGCAGGAACAGCGACTCGAAGGCCTCCAGCACGAACTCCAGCTCGTCCCAGTAGCGCTCCGGCGCCTGGTCGAGGAGCTCTCCGTAGTCGTCGCGCTCCTCGGTCAGGTAGAGGCAGATCAGCCGGTCCATCCAGGACAGGCTCTCGCGCACGCTCAACCGGGCCACCGCGTCCAGGTCTCCGGGCTGGAACCCGGCCTTCAGAAAGCTCATCACCATCCCGCCGAGGTGCATGTGGACGAAGCGGGCACCGTCGAGCGCCATGGCGCGTCCGTCGCGCAGCCGGTCGCGGATGCTCTCGGCCACGAAGTAGCGGTAGAAGGTCTCGTGAGCGAACTCCGCCGACTCCACCGAGTCCCTGGTCCGCCCGCTCACCCCGAAGACCTCGGGGTGGTCGAGCAGGTCGGCGATCCATTCGTACGTCAGGAAGTCCCGCTGCCTGGTGATGTCGAGATCACGCTGCAGGTTCGCGAAGAGCCATTCCGAGACGCGCGGGACCGGGATCAGGTCCTGCTCCTGCGAACCCGGCTCGTCCATCCCGGTGAACAGGTCCCAGGCGATGTCGCGGTAGGTCTGGAACCGCACCCTGCTGGGGATGCGTGAGCTCTTCCGATCCCAGGGCTGACCGCAGATGTGCTTGAGGTGGACGGTGTAGCCGTCCCACAGCGTCCGGGGAGCGGGCGCGCCTTCCTCGATGGAGGCGTAGAGCTGCTTGAGGACCAGCGGCGTCGCGGGGAAGAATCCCCCGCCACGCTCCATCTCGGCGGCCAGGCTGTTCAGCCTCTCATCGCCTCCGCGCTCATCGCCGAGAGCCCGCACCTCGACCGGCGAGATCGGCTCGACGCGTACGACCACGGCTTCCTCGACGCCGAGATCCTCCAGGCGCGCGGGACTGCGCAGCTGCTCGGCGAGCTCGTCGCGCTCGGTCTGCAGGTTGCGCTTGCTGATCACGACGAATCGGCCGCCCCGGCCGAACGCGGAGCGCAGCTCGCTCAGGTCGGGACGGGTGACGCCGTGCTCCTCGGCGCTCGAGGAGATCAGGTCGAAGTCGTCGATCACGATCGGCGAACGGTCATCGTCGACCAGATCCGCGTAGTCGACCGCCCCGTCGCGCAGGCTGATGTAGCGCACCTGCTCCTTCGACGCGGTCCACTCCCTGGCCTCGATCGTCTTCCCCGAACCCGAGGGACCGGTGAGGAAGAAGAGGTTGGACTCGGGATTCTCCAGCCATCGGCCGAGCACCTCGATGAGCGGGATCGTGGCCCGGTCCGTCGTCAGCCCGCTCAGCAACGCCACTCGTGCCCGCGGGAAGGTCAGCCGGGAGCTGGTGGCGGGCGCCGGCGCCTCGGTCATCTCAGCCGCTGCGAGGGTGAGCATCGGCTGTGCCGAGGCGGAGCCCGAGGCGATGGACCCGGGCAGTCCCGCATGCTGATCACGCCAGGCGTACGCCTTCCACCACTTCGACTGCCAGATGCCGGTGTTCTTGCGGATCCACTCGCCCTGGTGGGCCGGGTCGAGAGTGCGAGGCACCGCGCCTCCGACGACGCGGATGAGCTCGTCGAGCGGCATCAGCTTCGAGCCGGACGTACGCCGGTAGAAGGTGCTTCTGGCCATGGCCACGCCGGCGCCACCATCGGCTTTGCCGGTGACCTGCCTGACCCAATCGCGCAGTTCGACGTTGAACTGCTCTGGAGAGAGCGCTTCGTCGGTCATTTCCCCTCGCCGAGTCGTCGCGACCGCGGGCTGTGAGTATCTCGCAGGCGTCCCATTTCTGTCCCAGAAACGTCCCAACTCCCCCAGGACTGTCTTTACTTCGTCCCCACTCCCACCCGGCTACTGGCGAGTTGGATGTGACGTCCGCCACCTTGGAGACGTCCCCGACAGGGACAGCGCCGGCCCACCGAACGGGCCCCAACGCTGAAGGAGATGATGACCATGAGGAACCACAAGTTCAGCATCGCTACCTTCGCCGTCACGCTTCTTGTCGTGTTCGGCTTCAACCAGCTGCTCAGCGCTGAGCCGCCCAAGTGCGAGGCGGCCGCCGGCACCTCGTCCGTGTCCGTCGTCGCGGGAGGGGTGCTGTCATGAACGGCTTCTTCCCCCGCCCCGGCGAGACCGTCCGGGCCCGCGGCGGCACCCGCTCCGGAAAGCGCGGTGTCGTCGTCGCCACCGCCGCGGGTCGCGCCAAGGTCCGCTTCGACGGCCGCAGCGGCACCCGCTGGGTCCGCAGCGGCAACCTGAGCTCGACCGGCGGCGGCTCGCTGCCCTGGGTCCTTCCCGTCAAGGCCGCACTCGTCCTGTTCCTGGTCGTGCCGGGCATCCGGTTCGTCGTCGTCCACCTGTGGACCCACGGCGGACTGGACGGGTTCGCCACGGCTCTCGGAAACCAGATGGGCCAGGCGGCGCTCGCCTGGGGCCACCTGCTCACCACGGACCCGCTCGGAGCACTGCTCCACCTCGGGTTCCTCGGCGTGGTCTCCAGGCTGATGCACTGGTGATGCCGCCGACGACCTTCGAGACGTACGCAGGAAGTTGTCTCGAAGCGACAGACAGAGGCCCGGTCCGGCTGTGATGGACCGGGCTTCTTGCGTACGTGGCCCACGCCGGGTTGCGGGATGCTCACCGAGATGACTCGGCGAGTGCGCACCTGCTTCGTGGAACTCCACGAAGGAAGCGACCGTCCACCGAGTTACCTCGGTGAACATCCACCGCTCAGCCGCTGACCGAGACCGACGCGCCGCCGCCCTCGACGGGCTCCATGCCCTCGGCGATCTTCATCGCTTCCTCGATCAGCGTCTCGACGATGGCGGCCTCGGGGACGGTCTTGATGACCTCGCCCTTGACGAAGATCTGGCCCTTGCCGTTGCCGGAGGCAACACCGAGGTCGGCCTCGCGAGCCTCGCCGGGCCCGTTGACGACGCAGCCCATGACCGCGACCCGCAGCGGGACCTCGAGGCCGTCGAGGCCGGCGGTGACCTCGTCGGCGAGCTTGTAGACGTCGACCTGCGCACGCCCGCAGCTGGGGCAGGAGACGATCTCGAGGCGGCGCGGCTTCAGGTTGAGCGACTCCAGGATCTGGATGCCGACCTTGACCTCCTCCACCGGCGGCGCGGAGAGCGAGACCCGGATCGTGTCGCCGATGCCCTTGGACAGCAGCGAGCCGAAGGCGACGGAGGACTTGATCGTGCCCTGGAAGGCGGGGCCCGCCTCGGTGACACCGAGGTGGAGCGGCCAGTCGCCGGACTCGGCGAGCAGCTCGTAGGCGCGCACCATCACGACCGGGTCGTTGTGCTTGACCGAGATCTTGAAGTCCCGGAAACCGTGCTCCTCGAAGAGGCTCGCCTCCCACATCGCCGACTCGACCAGCGCCTCGGGCGTGGCCTTGCCGTACTTCTCCAGCAGCCGCTTGTCGAGCGAGCCCGCGTTGACGCCGATCCGGATGCTCGTGCCGTGGTCCTTGGCGGCCGCGGCGATCTCCTTGACCTGGTCGTCGAACTTGCGGATGTTGCCCGGGTTGACCCGGACCGCTGCGCAGCCGGCCTCGATGGCGGCGAAGACGTACTTCGGCTGGAAGTGGATGTCAGCGATCACCGGGATCTGCGACTTCTGCGCGATCGCCGGGAGCGCGTCGGCGTCGTCGGTGCTCGGACAGGCGACGCGGACGATGTCGCAGCCCGACGCGGTCAGCTCGGCGATCTGCTGGAGGGTCGAGTTGACGTCGGCGGTGACCGTGGTCGTCATCGACTGCACGGAGATGGGGCTCTCGCTGCCCACTCCCACCGAGCCGACCTTGATCTGGCGGGTCTTGCGGCGAGGAGCGAGCACCGGGGCGGGTGCCTCCGGCATACCAAGGGGGATCGACGTCATGGGGTCAAGATTACTTTCCGGTCAGGCTTGCAGGTGAAGTGGGACGACGAGGTCGGCGACGATCAGCACAACACCCATCACCAGGAGCGCCGAGGCCACGACGTACGCCACCGGCAGCAGCTTCGCCGGGTCGGCGTGGCCCGGCTCGGGCCGTCGGAAGAGCCTGGCGAAGGCGCGGCGTACGCCCTCCCACAGCGCCGTCGCGATGTGGCCGCCGTCGAGCGGCAGGAGCGGGACGAAGTTGAAGATGCCGATGAACAGGTTGAAGCCACCGACCAGGAACGCGAAGCTGGCGACCTTCTCACCGACGTCGAGGCCCTCGTGGGCGGCGATCTCGCCCGCGATGCGGCCGCCGCCGACGATGCTGACCGGGCTGTCGGCCGAGCGCTCCTCGAGACCGACGATCGCGAGCGCGACGTGCCAGACCTTGACCGGGAGCCGCAGGAGCGCGTGGACGGCGTTCTCGGCCATCACGCCCATCTCCTTCAGCGCGTAGACCGGCCCCTCCTTGGTGGTGACCACGTGCGACTCGGGTGACATCCCGAAGAAGCCGACCTTCGCGGTCTCGGGGTCGGCGCTGGTGTCGTCGAGGTCCTTGACCCGCTCCTGCACGACGGTCTGGGTCTGCAGCGTCATCCGCTCGCCGTCGCGCTCGATGACGATCGTGGCCTCGCCGTCCATGTTGTCGCGGATCAGCTTCTGCGCGACCGGCCACGAGGTCAGCTCGGTGCCGTTGAACGAGATCAGCTCGTCGCCGGGTTTCAAGCCGGCGTCGGCGGCCGGGGTCGGCCTGTCGCTCGGACGGCACTCACGGCCCTGTTCCTCCCAGGTCAGCAGGCACTCCTGCAGGCTCGAGACGACCGGATGACCCTCGTTGACGACAGGCTCGCGGACACCGTAGATGCCGAAGACGCCCCAGAGCACGAAGAACGCGATCGCGATGTTCACCGACGGCCCGCCGGCCATCACGATGACCTTCTTCCACCACGTCATCTTATAGAAGAGCCGTGGCTCGTCCTCCGGACGGATCAGCTCCCACTCGGCCGAGCGGGCATCGCTGATCAGCTGGGTGAACATGCCGGTGTTGGACTTGCGGATCTTGAGCGCACCGTCATCGGTCCGCTCCCCCAGCTGGTCGGCGCCGGGCGGCAGCATGCCGACGATCTTGACGTAGCCACCGAGCGGGATCGCCTTGAGGCCGTACTCGGTCTCGCCGATCTGCTTGGACCACACCGTCGGCCCGAAGCCGATGAAGTACTGCGTCACCTTCCCGCCGAACGCCTTCGCCGGGATCATGTGGCCGAGCTCGTGGAGCCCGATCGAGACCAGGATCGCGACGACGAAGCCGATCACTGCCAGCGTGTAAAGCAGCACACTCATTTACCGGTCTCCAGGATGCGAGTTGTCTCCGCGCGCGCCCAGGCGTCGGCGGCGAGCACGTCCTCGATAGAGAGGGTGCTTTCAGAGCGTACGCCCTGATGGGCTGCCATGACCTCCACGATCGTGTCCACGATGCCGGGGAACGGGATCTGGCCCTCGTGGAAGGCGTCCACGCAGACCTCGTTGGCGGCGTTGTAGACGGCGGGGTGGGTGCCACCGCGGGTCCCGGCCTCGCGGGCCAGCCGCACGGCCGGGAAAGCTGAGTCGTCGAGCGGCTCGAAGCGCCAGTCGGCGGCCTTGGTCCAGTCGATCGGTGTCTCTGCGTCCGGCACCCGCTCGGGCCAGGCCATCCCCATCGAGATCGGCACCAGCATCGTCGGCAGCCCGAGCTGGGCCACCACGGCACCGTCGGTGAACTCGACCATCGAGTGGATGTACTGCTGCGGGTGGACGACGACCTCGATCCGGTCGAAGGGTACGTCGAAGAGCAGGTGTGCCTCGATCACCTCGAGGCCCTTGTTGACCAGGGTGGCGGAGTTGGTCGTGATCACCCGCCCCATCGCGAAGTTGGGGTGCTTGAGCGCCTGCGCCGGGGTGACCTGGGCGAGCTCATCGCGGGAGCGGCCGCGGAACGGGCCGCCGGACGCGGTCAGCACCAGCTTGCGTACCTCCTCGGCGCGGCCGGCACGCAGGCTCTGCGCGATGGCGGAGTGCTCGGAGTCGACCGGGACGATCTGTCCCTCGGCGGCGACCCGCTTGACCAGCGGACCACCGATGATCAGCGACTCCTTGTTGGCCAGCGCAAGGGTGTTGCCGGCCTCCAGCGCGGCCAGCGTCGGGCGGAGACCGACGGCACCGGTGATCCCGTTGAGCACCACGTCGGCGGGCTGGGCGGCCGCCTCGACCGAGGCCTCCTCCCCCAGGCCCGCGACCTTGGGCGCGAACTCGGCGACCTGGGCCTCGAACAGCTCCTTGTTGGACCCGCCCGCGGTCAGGCCGACGACCCGGAACCGGCCCGGGTTGGCCCGCACCAGGTCGAGTGCCTGGGTGCCGATGGACCCCGTGGAACCGAGGATCACCACGTCGCGTGGTCGCTGATCGTTCACCCGCCCATCCTGCCAGCAGAGGCTGAGAAGGCGCCAAGCGGACACCGAAAGGACCGGCGAGAAGACCCCGGAAATAGCAACAGCCCCGGACTCCCCCACGGGTCCAGGGCTGCGCATGAAACGTTTTGCAACGTCTGGCCACAATTAAGCCACAACATGCACGTTAAGGCAAATTCCAGGACGCGCGTCCCAGTTGAATTCGCGTCAGATGTGCGGTGCCAAGAGGACACCCAGGCGAGGGGCGACGTGCCGGACCCAGGACTCGGTCAGGTGTGAGGGGTCGTAGTAGGTGACCTTCTCCCCCACGACGAGCGGGCAGCGGTCCTCGGCGCACACGAAGCGCTGGGGGTCGACGTAAGCCGCCTTGGTGCCCTTCAGCGCCGCGCGCGTGATCTCGTTGCTGCTCGTCTCGCGGGAGTCGGGGTCGCTGAGGCAGGACCGCTGGTCGGCGTCGGGCGCGCTGATGCAGTCGGCGGGTTCGTGGTCGACGGCGGGCACGTCGCCGATGACGACCACCTTGCGGGAGATCTCTCGATAGGCCTTGGCCGTGCTGCGTACGGCCCGGGACCACTGCTCGTCACGGTCCATCCCGGCGTAGCTCTTGGGCATGAAGAGCTGGCCACGGGCGGTCGAGACGATCGCGTCGGGCTCGAGGCCCTCGAGACGCTCCGCCGACCAGTCCCGGAACTCGTCGCACTCGGCCTGGGTCATCTTCTTGCCCCGGTGCTGGACCGGGTAGGGGGCGCAGCCGACCTTCACCAACGGCACGACCCGGAAGCCGTTCTCGTTGCCGAGGTCGTCGAAGGCGGTCAGCCACATGCCGGCATGGGAGTCACCGACGACGGCGACGGTCTTCTTCGCGTCGGTGTCACCCAGGGTGCAGTCGGCGACCTGGGTGTCTCCGTAGTTCGCATAGCAGTCGTACGTCTTCTGCCAACGGTCGTCGGTGATCTCGGCGCCGAGCACGGCCGGCGGGATCGGGCCACCACGGTCGGCGATGTCGAGAGCCGCGCGGAGCTCGCGCTGCACCTGCGGCGGGCCGCCGGTCTCGGCGGCGGTGTCGGGGACCTCGTTGGCCGCGAACCACGCCTGCGCCTGGGCGGCGCGCTCCCTCTCGGCGTACGCGGCATAGCCGGTCGTCAACCAACCGCTGCCGACCGCGAGCACGAGCGCGACCGGCCACAGAACCAGCGAACGCAGCCCGTGCGAGAGCACCGGCACCTGCTTGTGCTGGAACGGGAGCTCGACGAAGCGGTGGCTCAGCACGGAGAGGAGCACCGCGACGGCGACCGCGACCGTCATCTCGAGCGCTTCGTTGCCGAGGCGGAGGAACTCTGGAGCGAGCACGATCAACGGCCAGTGCCACAGGTAGAGGGAGTAGGAGATGTCGCCGACGTACCTCAGCGGCTTGATCGCGAGGACCTTCGCGGTCGGGGCGTTCGCGCCCGAGGCGAGCAGCGCGACCGTGCCGAGGGTGGGCACCAGAGCCTGCCAGCCGGGGAACGGGGTCGCCTCGCTGAACGCCACCGTCGCGAACAGGATCGCCGCCGCTCCGCCGAGCCCGGCGACGATGCTCGCAGCGCCCTTGAGCCGGCCACCCCAGCAGGCCAGCAGCGCGCCGGCGGCGAGCTCGTAGGCGCGTGCCGGCGTGGAGAAGTACGCGGCGGTCGGGTTCTCGCCGGTGGCGTGGACCGACCAGGCCAGGCTGGCGACCGCGATCGCCGCAGCGACGATCGTGAAGCCCTTGCGGCCGAGCCTGGGGATGAGCAGGAGCGCCAGCACCGGCCAGACCAGGTAGAACTGCTCCTCCACCGACAGCGACCAGTAGTGCTGGAAGGGCGAGGGCTCGCTGGGCTGGAAGTACTGCACGCCCTCGGCCGCGAAGTGCACGTTGGCCAGGAAGAACGCCGCCCAGGTGCCGTCGGCGGCGGCGTCGGTGAGCCGGGTTGTGGGCAGCTGCCAGGCGGCGTACGCCAGGACCACGATGATCACGAGGGTCGCCGCCGGCAGGATCCGACGGGCGCGGCGCGCGTAGAACTGCGGGATGCTGACCGTTCCCGAGGTGTCGGCCTCGCGCAGCAGGAGGGTGGTGATCAGGAAGCCGGAGAGGACGAAGAAGACGTCGACTCCGACGAAGCCGCCCTCGGTGTGCGGGACGCCCGCATGGGCAGCGACGACCAGACCTACGGCAATGGCCCGGAGACCTTGGACATCTGTCCGCCATTGCTTGGCTGACATGTGGGGTGCACCTCGTGTGGGGGATCGACTGCGTCCATTGCTGGGTCCGTGTCGCGGAGGTACGCGAAACGGCGCTCGATGCTTTCACGGACGCTGGCGGCCCGCACATCGAGGGTCGCACCCTCGAGTGTTTGTCTAGCGGACTACTCGCCGATGAAGGACATCACGTGCTTGATCCGGGTGTAGTCCTCGAAACCGTAGACAGAAAGGTCCTTGCCGTAGCCGGAGTGCTTGAAGCCGCCGTGGGGCATCTCGGAGATGTAGGGGATGTGGGTGTTGATCCACACCACACCGAAGTCGAGGCGCTTGCTGACCCGCAGCGCGGTGCCGTGGTCCTTGGTCCAGACGCTCGACGCGAGGCCGTAGTCGACGTCGTTGGCCCACCGAAGCGCCTCGGCCTCGTCGGCGAAGCTCTGCACCGTGATCACCGGCCCGAAGATCTCCTGCTGGATCTGCTCGTCGTCCTGGCGGAGTCCGGCCAGGACCGTGGGCTGGAAGAAGTAGCCGTTCTCTCCGCCCACGATCCTCGCCGGTGCTCCGCCGGCCGCGATCGTGGCGTGGTCGGGGAGCCGGTCGACCATGCCCGCGACCCGGGCGAGCTGGCCGGGGTTGTTGAGGGCGCCGACGTCGCGGTTGTTCTCCGGGAGACCGACCGTGGTGTTGCGCGCCGCCTCGGCCAGGGCGGCGACGAACTCGTCGTGGACGCCCGCCTGCACCAGCACGCGGGTGGCGGCGGTGCAGTCCTGGCCGGCGTTGAAGTAGCCCGCCGCGGCGATGCCGGCGACCGCCTTGCCGATGTCGGCGTCGTCGAAGACGATCACGGGCGCCTTGCCGCCGAGCTCGAGGTGGACGCGCTTGAGGTCATGCGCCGCGGTCGCGGCGACCTCCATGCCGGCGCGCACCGAGCCGGTGATGGCGACCATCTGCGGGGTCTTGTGGCGGATCAGCGCGCGGCCGGTGTCACGGTCACCGGTGACGAGGTTGAGCACGCCGGGCGGCAGGAACTCCTGGGCCAGCTCGGCCAGCAGGGACGAGGCGGCCGGGGTGGTGTCGGAGGGCTTGAGCACGATCGTGTTGCCGGCCGCGAGGGCCGGGGCGATCTTCCACGACATCATCGCGAGCGGGTAGTTCCAGGGCGTGACCTGCCCGATCACGCCGATCGGCTCGCGCCGGATCCAGGAGGTGTGGTCGGCGAGGTACTCCCCCGCGCTCTTCCCCTCCAGCGTCCGGGCTGCGCCCGCGAAGAAGCGGAAGTGGTCGATCGTCGGCGGCAGCTCCTCGTCGAGGGTCAGCTGGTAGGGCTTGCCGGTGTCCTTGACCTCCACCGCGGTCAGCTCCTCGACCCGAGCCTCCATCGCGTCGGCGATCCGGAGCAGGGCCAGGCTGCGCTCCTGGGGTGTGGTCTCGCCCCAGGTCTCGAAGGCCGATGCGGCCGCGGCGTACGCCCTGTCGACGTCCTCCTCCCCCGACATCGGCGCCTGCGCGTAGACCTCGCCGGTGGCGGGGTCCACGACGTCGTACGTCGCGGCGTCGGCTGCCTCGCACAGCTCGCCGGCGATCACGTTCCTGAAGATCTTGTCGGCCATGGACAAGAGACTAACTCCTTTCCGTAACGCAGATGTGACAACCGAATCCGAAGTGATATTGCACCTAGGCTACGGATTCGCTTGCGAAAGCGCGATGTAATGGGTGACCATTGACGCATGACCGGCAGATACGAGCAGCTCCAGCGCGACGCCAAGGACCACCTCTGGATGCACTTCACACGGCATTCGAGCTACGCCGAGGCCGATGTGCCGATCATCGCCAGGGGCGAGGGCGCCTACATCTACGACATCGAGGGCAACCGCTACCTCGACGGTCTCGCGGGACTGTTCGTCACCCAGGTCGGCCATGGTCGCGCCGAGCTCGCCGACGCGGGCGCGGAGCAGGCGAAGCAGCTGGCCTTCCATCCGCTGTGGTCCTACGCGCACGAGCCGGCGATCGAGCTGGCCGCGCGGCTGGCCGCGCTCGCGCCCGGCGACCTGAACCGGGTCTTCTTCACGAACTCCGGCTCCGAGGCCGTCGAGACCGCGTGGAAACTCGCCAAGAACTACTTCAAGCTGCGTGGGAAGCCCGGCAAGCACAAGGTGATCGGGCGCAACATCGCCTACCACGGCACTACCCACGGGGCGCTGTCGATCACCGGTCTGGCTGACATCAAGGCGCCGTTCGAGCCGCTGGTCCCCTCGACCTTCCGGGTGCCGAACACCAACATCTACCGGGCCTCGGAGATCACCGGCGGGATGATGGACGGGAGCGACCCGGAGGCGTTCGGCCGCTGGTGCGCCGACCAGATCGAGTTCGTGATCCAGGCCGAGGGGCCCGACACGGTCGCCGCGGTCTTCCTGGAGCCGGTGCAGAACTCCGGCGGCTGCTTCCCACCTCCCCCGGGCTACTTCCAGCGGGTCCGGGAGATCTGCGATGCGTACGACGTCCTGCTCGTCTCCGACGAGGTCATCTGCGCCTACGGGCGGCTGGGCACGATGTTCGGCTGCGAACGGTTCGACTACATACCGGACATCATCACCTCGGCCAAGGGGCTGACCTCGGGATACGCGCCACTGGGGGCCGCGATCATCTCCGACCGGCTGATGGAGCCGTTCCTCTCCGGGGACCAGACCTTCTACCACGGCTACACCTTCGGCGGTCACCCCGTCTCCACCGCAGTGGCGCTGGCCAACCTGGACGTCTTCGAGGCCGAGGACCTGCTCGGCAACGTACGCCGCAACGAGGCCGCGTTCCTGGCCACGCTGTCGAAGCTGAAGGACCTGCCGGTCGTCGGTGACGTACGCGGCACCGGCTACTTCTACGGCATCGAGCTGGTCAAGGACCGCTCGACCAGGGAGACCTTCACGGCCGAGGAGTGCGAGCGGATCCTCTACGGCTACGTCTCCAAGGCACTGTGGTCCGAGGGCCTCTACTGCCGCGCCGACGACCGCGGCGAGCCCGTCATCCAGCTCTCCCCGCCGCTCACCGTGGGCCAGGCCGAGTTCGACGAGATGGAGCAGATCCTGCGCCGGGTGCTTGAGAAGGCCTCGACGATGCTCTGACCCGCTCCTGTGGGGTGGGTCAGCCGAGGACGCGGACCTCGCTGCCGAGAACGGCACCGTCCTGGAGGGTCAGGTGGTCGCCGGACCAGAATCGCCCCGGGTCGTAGTAGTTGGTGGGGCGCTCGTCGTCGAGCAGGCCCATCTCCTGGTAGGTGGCCGCAACGACCTCGGCGCAGAAGACCTGCTCGAGGCTGGCCTTGGAACGGACCCGGCCGCGAGCCCAGCGCCCGGCCAGGGCGGCGGTCGAGGGGAACGGGGTGCCGTCGAGACGCGCGATCGTCCTCAGCAGAGCATCCTCGCGCTTGCGGTCGACGTCGGCGGTGAGCTGACGCAGCCAGACCTGCTGCTCGTAGCGGCCAGCCCACTGCTCGACCGCGGCCCGCAGGTCGTGGAGCTGTACGCCGCGATGGTGGGTGCCGGTGTAGAGGTCCAGCAGCCCTTTGCCGAGCTCGGCATGCCACAGCAGCGGCGGCAGGTCGTCGAGCACCACCGCCATCCCGACATGGTTGACCGGCGCGTTGCTGAGCATCCGGATGGCACGGTCGGCGACCGAGCGCCCGCGGAAGAGCCACAGATCGCCGGTGCGGGTCTGGTCTACGGCGTCTTCGAGGGAGATAGTGGTGTCGTCAGACATCTGGAGCAGGGGGTCCTCATGGGTTTCGGTAGTGCACGCGTGTGGAAGATCGTCGGCCTCGCGGGCCTGGCCGGCGTCACCGCGACCGGTGCCATCATCGCGCGCAACCACCGTCAGCGTACGCAGCGCACGCCGGAGGAGATCCACGCCAAGCTTCGTGAGCGGGTTGCGGAGGCTTACGAGCATCCTGCGGCTTAGGTTCTCGCCGTCTTCTTGTCGAGACCTCTCTTGTTCGGTGGTCGAGCTTGTCGAGACCCTCTGTATCCGGTGGTCGAGCCTGTCGAGACCCCTGCCCCCGGTGGTCTAGCCTGTCGAGACCCCCTGCCCCCGGTGGTCGAGCCTGTCGAGACCCCCTGCCCCCGGTGGTCGAGCCTGTCGAGACCCCCTGCCGGAACGTCCCACCCGAAGGCTGGCGTGGGCCGCCGACCCGGGTGTGGCGCAGCGCATTCTCGCTTCGAAACGGTGGGGTGGGAGGGTGGCCCTTCGGGCCACTTACCATCCACAGGTTTGAGGCCCGTTCGCTCACCGCGAAAACAGTGTCTGACCTGCAAAGATAGGTAGATTCACGTCCCCTGGAGGAGTAGAATCAGACCCATCACGACACGCCTCTGAACACACTCGGAGAGGAGGGGCGGCGATGAGTCTCGAACCCGAGATCAACCACTGGGGCACCAACCCTCAGCACCCGATCGACGCAGAGCTCGCCGCCCTCGAATCCTCCCTCGACACCCTGCTCACCCGGGACCCCGCCTACTGGCGCACTGCGGAGAAGAAAGACCGGTTGAAGCGTCTGGAGATCATCCAGGCCAAACAAGTCGCGTTGAGACTCCGGGTCCTCGCTGTGTCCGGTGACATCGCTGAGGAGACCGGCGCGAAAGACGTCTCGGGGTGGATGTGGACCGAGCTCCTGGTCGACAAGAAGGTCGGACGTTCCGAGGTGAAGCTCGCCGCGGGGGTCGCGAGGTACGAGCTTGTTGCTGCCGGTCTGGCTGAGGGTGTGGTGTCCCCCGACAAGGCGAGGGTGATCGTCAAGGCCCTCGAGGCGGTCGAGGCCGACCCTGAGGCTAGTGCCGAGAGCCTGATCTTGGCGGAGAAGCTGTTGGTCGAGTACGCCACCGAGTGGACCGCGGCCAAGCTCGAGATCATCGGGAAGCGGATCCTGTTCGAGGTCGATCCCGAACGGTTCGAGGCCGCCGAAGCCAAAGCGCTGCAGCGGGAAGAGGAACGCGCCCAACGCCGCACGTTCTTCACCGCGCGTGCCAATGGCGACGGGACCGTGGACATCCACGCCCGGGTCTCGAACGCGGTCGGAATGAGGTTGCGCACCATCCTGGACTCGCTGGCCCAGCCCCGGAAGCTCTCAGCGGAGGACCGGGGCCGTAAAGCTCCTTATGACCGGCTGCTGGGCCAGGCCTTCGCCCGGATCATCGAGACCTACGACATCGACCAGCTGCCCCGCCACGGTGGCCACGCGACGACGGTGTTCGTCACCATGAGTGTCGAGGACCTCCGCAAGGATCTCGGCACCGCCGCTCTCGGGTTCGATGGCGACAAGATCACCGCTGCTGAGGCCCGCCGGATGGCGTGTAACGCCGACCTGATCCCGGTAGTGCTGGGCACAGGCTCTGAGATCCTCGACTTCGGTCGCACCACAAGGCTGGCCCATCCGGTCCAACACCGAGCACTCCGGTTACGAGACAAGTGCTGCCAAGCCGAGGACTGTGATGCCCCAGCGGCCTGGACCGAAGCCCATCATCTGAAACCGTGGTCTCAAGGCGGCCGAACCGATCTCGCCAATATGGTCTTGTTGTGTCCCAGTGATCATCGCCGGATTCATGACCCGAACTACGACTATGAGCGTCTTCCGGATGGACGGATCCGGTTCACCCGCCGCGTCTGACCTGGCTGCGGCCGGCTCCGGCCTACCCCGTCTGCTGGGGTCGACCTTGTGAAGGGTTTCACGAGCTCGGACCCTCTGTCATAGCCGACGACCCAGTGGCCTCCGGCAGGGCGCGGGTGCTCTCCCTTGTGAATGATTCACGAGGTGTCATCGTCTAGCGCAGCGCCCCCGCAGACCCTCCTCCTGCGAAGGCCGCCTGCCCCGGCCCCCAAGCCCGTACCCAACCCGAAATCGCTGCGCCAAACCCCGCCGCCGACCCGATAACCAGCCAAAATTCTCGCCGGATCACGGTGTCAAGGATCGCCGCAGGCGACCGGCGAAGCCGGCGGCCGAAGGCCGTCCTTTACTCCGGGATCCGGCGTGAACACCATCCAAAACGGGTCGGCGGCCCCAACCCAACAAAGACGACCAGCCCCGAGCGCCCCTCACCGAGACCCCCACCGAGCCCCCAGCCCTAAGAGTCGAACCCGAGCCCCAACCGATCCATCGTCCGCAAGAAGAGATCACGCCGACCCCCGTTGGCATCAGCCTTGCCGAGCGATCGGACCATCATCTGGATCCCGGCGTAGCGCGCCGGCTCGGGCGGGAACGGCAACGGCTTGGAGCGCACCATCTCCAGCGACGTACGCTCCGTCTGCTCGCCGCTGAGGAGGTCGAGCATCACCTGGGCGCCGAAACGGGTGGCACCTACGCCGAGACCTGTGTAGCCGAGGGCGTAGGCGACACGGCCGGCGTACGCCTTCCCGAAGAAGGCCGAGAAGCGGGTGCAGGTGTCGATCACGCCGGCCCAGCGGTGAGTGAAGCGCAGGCCCTCCAGCTGCGGGAAGGTCTCGAAGAAGTGGCTCGCGAGGCGGTCGTGGGTGGCCCCGGTCTCCAGCTCCGGCGAGATCTTCGAGCCGAAGTGGTAGATCGCGTCGTACCCGCCCCACAGGATCCGGTTGTCGCGGGTCAGGCGGTAGTAGTGGAAGTGGTTGGCGGAGTCGCTGACGCCCTGCCGGTTCGCCCAGCCGATGGCGGCCAGCTGCGCGGCGGAGAGCGGCTCGGTCATGAGTACGTAGTCGTAGACCGGCACCGTCATCATCCGTAGTCGCCGCAGCAACGGCGGGAAGGCGTTGGTCGCCAGCGCGACACGACCGGCGCGCACCGATCCCATGATCGTCGACGCCTTCATCCCAGCCCCATCGCTGGCGAGACCGGTGACCGCAGAACCCTCGTGGATCACCACCCCCGCGTCCAGACAGGCCTGCCGCAAACCCCAGGCCAGCCGCGCCGGCTCGACGGTCGCGGTGTCCCCGAGCACCTCGAGGCCGCCGAGGTAGGTCGGCGATCGGAGCTCGCCCCGCACTGCGGTCTCGTCCAGCAGCCGGTGCTTGATGCCGTGCTCGGTCAGCGCGGCCGACCACTCCGCGAGGTCATCGACCTCGTGCGGGCGGGTGGCGACGTTCAGCGCACCGGTCATCTGCCAGTCGCAGTCGATGCCGTGCTCCTCGATGGTCGCGGCCATCTCAGCCAGGTTGTCCTGACCGAGCCGGTCCAGCGTCGCGAGCTCGTCTGGCCAGCGCTCCAGGCCATTCCAGAAGCCGTGCGTCAGGGATGCCTCAGCGAAGCCGCCGTTGCGGCCCGAGGCCTGGTCGCCGCACTGCCCGGCCTCGAGGACCATGACCGACCACGACGGAAACCGCATCCGGGCCAGCAGCGCCGTCCACAGTCCCGAGTAGCCGCCGCCGACGACCACCAGATCGGCTTCGGCCACCCCGAGCAGCGGCGGCAGCGGCGCGGGTCTGGTGGGGTCGTCCAGCCAGTAGACGGCCGGCTTGGCATCGGTCAGCGACACGTGGCTCACCTCGCCAACTATGGCAAGTCTGCACGCCTCAAACCAGCCCAAAGTACGGAATCACGGAAATACTTCGTTACACACGACGGATTTCGTTGCAACTGGCCAGCGGCAAAAGGTTGACTGGCCCCATGACTCGCAAGCACAACGGGGGCGCTCACCTCGATGACGTCAACAAGCTGATCATCGAGCAGCTCCAGCAGGATGGCCGCCGCAGCTACGCCGCGATCGGCAAGGAGGTCGGTCTGAGCGAGGCCGCGGTGCGACAGCGCGTACAGCGCCTCGTCGACAGTGGCGTCATGCAGGTCGTCGCGGTCACCGACCCGCTCGAGCTCGGCTTCGCGCGGCAGGCGATGATCGGCGTACGCACGTCCGGGCCGGTCGAGGGGATCGCCGACGAGCTCGGCAAGCTCGACGAGGTCGACTACATCGTCATCACCGCCGGCTCCTACGACCTGCTCGTGGAGGTCGTCGCCGAGAGCGACGAGGCCCTCCTCAATCTCATCTCCAGCAAGATCCGCGCCATCGAGGGCGTGGTGAGCACCGAGACGTTCATGTACCTCCACCTCCACAAGCAGACCTACGCCTGGGGTGTCAGGTGAGCCGGGACGGCTACGCCGACATCAGCCTGTGGCACGAGACCGCGGGCGACTCCTGGGAGCCCCGCCCGGCGCTGATGGGCGACGTCGAGGTGGACGTCGCGATCGTCGGCGCCGGCTACACCGGGCTGTGGACTGCCTACTACCTGACCGAGGCCAGGCCGGACCTGAGGATCGCGATCCTCGAGGCCGAGGTCGCCGGGTTCGGGGCGTCGGGCCGCAACGGCGGCTGGTGCTCGGCGCTCTTCCCCGCCTCGCTCGACAAGGTCGCGGCGGCCTCGAGCCGGGAGGCAGCGCTCGCCCAGGACGGGGCCATGCGTGCCACCGTCGACGAGGTGATCCGGGTCGCCGAGGCAGAGGGCATCGAGGCCGACATCGCCAAGGGCGGCACGATCACCGTGGCCCGTACGCAGGCCCAGCTCGAGCGCGCGAGGGCCGAGGTCGAGCACGCCAGGTCCTGGGGTCTCGGCGAGGCCGAGCTCGCCCTCCTGGACCGTGCTGGCGCCGAGGAGCGCCTCGCCGCGACCGGCACCCTGGGCGGGACCTACACCCCCGACTGCGCCTCGATCCATCCGGCAAAGCTCGTGCGTGGCCTGGCCCGTGTCGTCGAGAGCCGCGGCGTGACGATCTACGAGCAGACCCGAGCCACCGCGATCGAGCCCCACCGGGTGCTGGTCGAGCACAGTCTGGTCCAGCACAGCCCCACCGAGCGCGACGTGGTCACCGCAGACGTCGTCGTACGCGCCACCGAGGGCTACACCCCGACGCTGGCCGGCCTGGAGCGCGAGATCATCCCGGTGCGATCCCTCATCATCGCCACCGAGCCGCTCTCCGACCTGGTCTGGTCGAGCATCGGCCTGGAGGAGCGCGAGACCTTCTCCGACGGCCGGCACCTGCTGATCTACGGGCAGCGCACCGCGGACGACCGGCTGGTCTTCGGCGGGCGCGGCGCCCCGTACTCCTTCGGGTCGAGGATCACCCACGCGGACGCCTCCGACCTGCGCACCCACCGCCGCCTGTTGGCGACCCTGATCGAGATGTTCCCGGCCGTACGCGGCCATCAGGTCACCCACCGCTGGGGTGGTGTCCTCGGCATCCCGCGAGACTGGCACGCCTCGGTCGGCTACGACCCGGTCAGCGGCCTCGCGCACGCCGGCGGCTACGTAGGCGACGGCGTCGCCACCACCAACCTCGCCGGACGTACGCTGCGAGACCTGATCCTCGGCGCCCCCTCCGACCTCACCGCGCTCCCCTGGGTCGGGCACGTCTCACCACGCTGGGAGCCCGAGCCGCTGCGCTGGCTCGGCGTCAACGCCGGGCTGCGCGCGATGACCATGGCGGACGCGGAGGAGTCCGCGACCGGCAGGGGCTCCCTGGTCGCCCGCGCCGTAGCTCCGCTGGTCGGCGGCCACTGACTCGCGAGCGGTCTCCGCCGCCACAGGTCACGAATAAACCTGTTGCACTCGCCGGTCGCGGTCCTCTACCATGGAGCGCGACCGGCGTTCCTCGTCCATGAGGCGCCCTTGATCGAGAGGAGCAGACCATGACTGTCGTTGTCCTGTGCCTGCCCACAGACCACATCTCTCGTATCAGGAGCACCCGTAGTGACTCAGGAGAACCTCTCCGCTGATCCCGCCGTATCCGACTCTCTGGCGGGAATCGACCCCAACTTCGTCTTCGACTTCCAGGCCTACGACGACGACCTGGATGACGGACAACGCTGGTCCACCTGGCTCTCCGTCGAGCCACTCTCCCGTGGACCGGAGCCGCGCCCGGACTGGGTGGTGACCTCTCAGGGCGCCATCGACACCGATCTCGGCGTCCTCAAGACCGGCAAGGAAGCAGACGCCTTCCTGATCGTGCGGGCCGACCCGCTGGTCCCCGAGCACGAGGCGCTGATGGTCGCCAAGCGCTACCGCGACACCGACCATCGCACCTTCCACCGGGCCGCGTCCTACACCGAGGGCCGCTCCGTCAAGCGATCCCGAGACGAGCGCGCCCTGAAGAAGGGCTCGACCTTCGGCCGCGAGGTCGCCAAGGCCGAGTGGGCAAACGCCGAGTGGAATGCGCTCGTACGCTGCTGGAATCTCGGTCTTCCGGTCCCCTATCCCGTGCAGATCGACGGGACCGAGATCCTGATGGAGTGGATCGCGGTCGAGGACGAGCTCGGGGAGCTCGAGACGGCGCCCCGGCTCGCCCAGACCCGGCCGGAGCGCCACGTCCTGGAGATGTGGTGGGACGGGCTGGTCGACTCGCTGGCCACGATGGTGCAGGCGGGGATGGTCCACGGCGACCTCTCCCCCTACAACATCCTCGCCCAGGACGACCGGCTCGTCATCATCGACCTCCCCCAGATCATCGACCTGGTCGGCAACCCCCTGGGTTTCGACTTCCTGCTCCGCGACATCGCCAATGTCGCGAAGTGGTTCCAGGCCAGAGGCCTGGAGGTGGATGAGCAGGAGGTCTACGCCGACCTGATGGCCCACGCCTTCTGAGCCCGCCGTGTGCTGCCAGGGGTGCGCTATGGCGCACGTCTGGCAGCACATCGCGATGGTTCAGGCCAAGGAGCAGACCTTGGGGGCTCCCTCGAAGTCGAGATCACCCGAGATCAGGTCGCCGAAGAGCTGCGTTCTCATCGTGACGCCCGAGGGGTGCTCCAGGTCGGCGGAGTCGAAGTCGCGGTTGACACCGGAGACCATGCCGTTCAGATTCTCCCGCTTGCTGATCCGCCATCCGTGGTCGGCGAGGTAGTCGAGGATCTCGACATATCCGGCAGCTCCCGCCTCGCTCACCTCGTCGAAGGCAACCTCCTCGGTCGCCTCCCACACGAACGAGGCACCAACCTGGACCAGATGGTGGTCCGACTCGTCGACGCCGCATCCATCCACCGCGGCAACCTCCGGCCAGCGGAGCCCGTCGGGCGTCGGGATGGAGTTGATCTGCTCGAGGTGAGGTTCGAGCTTGTCACGCCAGACCTCGAGCGCCCTCCGGTCCGTGACGACCGCGCGCTCCGCTTGTCTGCTCTCATCCACGCTCGCCCGGATGGCAAGCCCTGCGAGCAGCAGGAGGGTGCAGAAGATCGCGATGCCGATCCCCACTTCCGCGAGTACGCTGCGCGCCGCCACCGCGCGAAGAAAGCGCATCTAGCGGGCCAGGCCGCGCATCAGGGTCTCGACGACGTCGCGCACCATCCCCTGTGACTGCTCGGGTGTCACGAACCCGGAGCCGACGAAGGTGGCCAGCCCCTGGAGCGCCGCCAGGACGGTGACCCCGATGACCTCGGGGTCACCGTCGGCGACCTCACCACGGACCTGGCCGTCGGCGAGCAGGGCGGTGGGGTGGGCGAAGGCCGCGGCGACGGCCTCGGCGATCTCGGCGCCGGCAGTCTCGCTGTGCTTGCGCGCGAACATCACCGAGAGCAGCGCCGGATTGTCGGTGGCGAAGTCGAGGTAGGCCGAGGCGAAGGCGACCAGGTCGTCGGTCAGCGAGCCGCGGGTGGCCAACGCGGCGTCCATCACCTCGCCCAGCCGACGGAACCCGGCGATCGCGAGTGCGTCGAAGAGCGCGTTCTTGTCGCGGAAGTGGGCGCTCGGCGCGGCGTGGCTCACGCCCAGATCGCGGGCGATGCCGCGTAGCGAGAGCGCATCGGTGCCCGACTCGCGCAGCACCTCCTCCGCGCGGCGGAGCACCGCGGCGCGCAGGTCGCCGTGGTGGTAGCGGGGCATCGTCTCGGTCATCAGAAGACACCTTATCGAGATTTCCGCGATATTGGCATTGTCAAGATTCTTGTCAGCGTCTAGATTGAAGCCATGACCGAACAGAAGTGGACATCCGACCAGCTGCCGTCCTTCGAGGGCCGCACCGTGATCGTCACCGGCGCGACCAGCGGTCTGGGCCGCATCGTCGCCACCGAGCTCAGCGCGAAGGGGGCTCGCGTCGTCCTGGCCGTACGCAACGTCGCCGCCGGCGAGGAGGTGGCCGCCACGATCGGGGGCAAGACCGAGGTGCGGTCGCTCGACCTCGCCGACCTGAGCTCGGTGCGACAGTTCGCCGACGCGTGGGGCGGGACGATCGACGTACTCATCAACAACGCCGGGATCATGATGGTGCCGAAGCGCCTCACGACCGACGGCTACGAGAGTCAGCTCGCCACCAACCACCTGGGGCACTTCGCGCTCACCAACCTGCTGCTCCCCCACATCACCGACCGCGTCATCACGGTCGCCTCCTCGGCCCACCGTTGGGGTGGCTTCGACCTCGACGACCTCAACTGGGAGCGGCGCGACTACCAGCCGCAGAAGGCCTACGGGCAGTCGAAGATCTCCAACCTGCTCTTCACCCTCGAGCTCCAGAGACGTCTGGAGGGCACCGGGCTCCGGGCGTACGCCGCCCACCCGGGCTACGCCGCGACGAACCTGCAGAGCCACACGGGCAACGCCCTCAAGCACGCCCTCATGGCGATCGGCAACCGGGTCGTCGCGCAGTCCGCGGAGGCAGGCGCCCTCCCGACCCTGTACGCAGCCAGCCAGGACCTCCCGACAGGAAGCTACGTCGGACCGGACGGGCTCGGCGAGTACCGCGGGAGCCCGACGCTCGTCGGGCGCACGGCGATCGCCTCCGACCCGGACCTCGCCCGCAGGCTGTGGACCGAGTCCGAGGCCATGACCGGAGTCTCCTGGCCACTGTGAGTCGGTAGGTTTCTCGGTATGAAGCATCACCGAGGACGGCATGTCGACATCGAGTCGGTGGAGGAGCTCGACGGGCATCTGGCCGCAGGAGCGGGGAGCCTGAGGGGCTGGCGGCTGCGGTCACTGGACCTGAGCTCGCGTTCCACCGCCCTGCGGGAGAGCGAGCTCGCCGGGGCGACGTTCCTGGGATGCAGGTTCGCACCCGGGGACGGGGCCTACGCCGAGGACGAGGGCGCGCTGGTGATGCCGGTGATCTCGGAGGCGCCGGTCGACACCTACCGCTCCCGGCTCTACACCGCCGAGGAGCTCTACGACGATCCCGTCTATGCGCGAAGCCTGGATGCGAAGGCGTACGCCTGGTTGCAGCGGCCGCTCGATGCCGACGACGAGCTCGCGATCACCCTTCACGACCACGCGATCGACGTCGCACTGGAGGCGTGGGTGCGCGCGCGACGCGACGAGGGAACCCGGATCGTCGGGATGATGGGCGGGCACGCGCTGCAGCGGGGCGAGGACGGCTACACGACCGCCGCCCACCTGGGCAAGCAGCTGGCGAGCCACTACGTGGTCGCCACCGGCGGCGGCCCGGGAGCGATGGAGGCCGCCAACCTCGGGGCCTTCCTCGCCGGAGCACCGAAGACGACGCTGGAGAACGCGCTCGAGTCGCTGGCCACGGTGCCGTCGTTCCGGCCGTCCATCCGGGCCTGGGCTCAGGTCGCCCTCGGCGTACGCGACGAGGGCGCGGGCCGACCCGGGAGATCGCTGGGGATCCCGACCTGGCACTACGGACACGAGCCGCCCAACGTGTTCGCCGGAGCGATCGCGAAGTACTTCCGCAACGCTACCCGCGAGGCGGTCCTGCTGGAGGTCTGCGACGGCGGGATCGTCTTCCTGCCGGGCGCCGGCGGCACCGTCCAGGAGATCTTCCAGGACGCCTGCGAGAACTACTACGCCGATGCGAGCGCGATCGCGCCGATGGTGCTCGTCGGACGGCGCTACTGGACCGAGACGCTGCCGGTCTGGCCGCTGTTGCAGGCGCTCGCACGCGGGCGCGCGATGGAACAGTACGTCCACCTCGTCGACACCGCCGAGGAGGTGGCCGACGTCATCGCTGCCGGCGTGCCCGGATGACGTCGCGGTAGTGGTCGACCAGGGCCGCGTTCACCGAGCCCCAGGACTTGTGCGCGACGCTCTTGCGGGCCTCGCGTCCCATCCGCAGCCGCAGCTGCGGGTCGTTGTGGAGCAGCGCGACGTGGGAGCCGAGATCGTCGCGGCTGCCAGGCTCGTAGAAGAACCCGGTGACGCCGTCGGCGACCAGGTCCAACGGCCCGCCGGACCGCGGCGCGACCACCGGGACCCCGGACGCGAGCGCCTCCTGGACCGCCTGGCAGAACGTCTCGTGGGAGCCGGTGTGCGCGAAGATGTCGAGCGAGGCGTACGCAGCTCCGAGCTCCTCCCCCTGGAGCACGCCCATGAAGGTGGCGTCCGGGAGCAGCTGGCGCAGCTCGCGCTCCTGCGGGCCGCCGCCGACGAGGACGACCTTGTACACCGGGTTGCGGGCCAGCGCGGCGAGCAGGTGCAGCTCCTTCTCCTGAGCCAACCGGCCGACGTACCCGACGATCGTCTCCCCGTTCGGCGCGAGCTCCGCGCGCAGGTCGTGGTCGATGCGGCTGGGGTGGAACAGCTCGACGTCGACACCTCGGGGCCACAGGCCCGTACGCTGCACGCCGAGGCCCTCGAGCTGGGTGAGGGCCGACGAGCTCGGCGCCAGGGTGCGGTCGGCGGCCGAGTGGGCCTGGCGGGTGAGCATCGCGGCCGCCTGGGGACCCCCGACGGCCTTGTACTTGTCCCAGAAGCCCACCAGATCGGTCTGGTAGATCGCCACGCTCGGGATGCCGAGCTCCTTGGCGACCAGCACCGCCTGCCGACCGAGCAGTGCCGGTGAGGCGACGTGGACGACGTCGGGGCTGAACCGGCGCATCACCGCGCGCAGCTTACGTCGCGTCTCGAGACCGACGCGGAAGTCCTTGTAGACCCAGAACGTCGCACCCCGGGTCCGGGTCACCGGGAAACCGGCGTACTCGGCGGGCCCGGTTGGCGCCACGACCTCGACGGTATGGCCGTCGATCGCGAGGTGCTCCAGCACGCGGCGTACGGAGTTCGTCACGCCGTTGACCTGGGGCAGGAACGACTCCGTGACGATGAGGACGCGGAGCGGCTCTGAGTTGGCGGCGACCAGTGGGACCCGATCGAGGCTGATGCTCATGTTTCTGATCGTGAGCGTCCTGCGGCAACGTGATCCCCGACTTGGTTGACCGGTCGGTGAACCTCCCGTGGCCAGAACTCTGTTTCGGGTGACAGGTAGTCCGCCCGGTGTCATCAGCGGAAACGACGCATGACTCTCAAAAATCTGTCACCGGGCCGTGGCCGGTCGACAGAAGTCGGTGAGCAGACGTTCCTAGGCTCGCGGCGTTGGGCTGGCCCGGGCTACTCGGGGCAGCGTGTCGGAGCCGGCGGCCGCGCAGGGGGTTGCCGCCGGCCCGCTCATTTTGCCACGATCGCGGTATGGCCACCGATGAGGAGCACATCCGGCCCGAAGGCGTCGACGACCTCACCGTCGAGGCGCTCGGCGCCATCAGCGAGGCACTCGAAGCGATCGAGATCGCCCGTGGTCATCTGTACGCGCTGCATCGCATCACCGGCACGGCCGACCTCACCCTCGGCAAGGGTGTCAAGCAGCTGCGCGAGGCCGGCCACACCGAGCTGGCGGACAGGTTCGAGCGCGAGCTCGTCGGACGCAACGTGCTCTACGGCAGATGGACGTTCCAGATCGTCGAGGAGTACGACGACGGCTACTACGCCACCTTCAAGCGGCTGGAGAAGGAGGCTCGCGACGCTCTCGTCGAGGGCAAGCGGCACCTCTACGAGTCGGAGATGAAGGAAGACCGCCGCACCCAGGGCCGACACGGCCACGAGCACCGGCCCGCGCCAGGGGCTTGAACCGGGCTAGGACACCGACTGGGCGGCGAGCTGGCCGCAGGCACCGTCGATCTCGCGGCCGCGGGTGTCGCGGACGGTGGTGGAGATGCCCTTCGCCTCGAGGCGGCGTACGAACTCGCGCTCGTCGGCCGGGTCGCTCGCGGTCCACTTCGAACCCGGGGTCGGGTTGAGGGGGATCAGGTTGACGTGGACCCAGCCCCAGTCGCCGTAGGAGTTGAGTACGTCGGCGAGGAGGTCGGCGCGCCAGGCCTGGTCGTTGATGCCGCGCATCATCGCGTACTCGATGCTGACCCGGCGCTTCGTGACGCGGGCGTAGTTCCAGGCGGCGTCGACGGTCTCGGCGACCGAGAAGCGGGTGTTGATCGGGACCAGCTCGTTGCGCAGCTCGTCATCGGGGGCGTGCAGCGAGAGGGCGAGGGTGACCGGGATGCCCTCCTCGGTGAGCTGCTTGATCCGCGGCACGAGCCCGACGGTGGAGACGGTGACGTGTCGGGCGGAGAGGCCCAGGCCCTCGGGGGCCGGGGAGGTGAGACGGCGGACCGCGCCCATCA
The DNA here is from genome assembly GCF_040613495.1 of Nocardioides sp. NPDC006273. Lineage (NCBI taxonomy): Bacteria > Bacillati > Actinomycetota > Actinomycetes > Propionibacteriales > Nocardioidaceae > Nocardioides > Nocardioides sp. NPDC006273. The sequence goes on from NZ_JBEXSD010000003.1 coordinate 90,083, forward strand.
GGGCCTTGTAGTTGGCCATCGGCTCGCCCATGCCCATGAAGACCACGTTGGAGAGACGGCCCGGGCCGCCGGGGACCTCGCCGCTGGCCATCTGCCGGGCCGCGACGACGACCTGGTGGACGATCTCGGCGGTCGACATGTTGCGCTCGAGGCCGCCCTGGCCGGTGGCGCAGAACGGGCAGGCCATGCCGCAGCCGGCCTGCGAGGAGATGCAGACCGTGGCGCGGTCGGTGTAGCGCATCAGGACCGACTCGACCAGCGCACCGTCGAAGAGCTTCCACAGCGTCTTGCGGGTGGTGCCCTTGTCGGCCTCCTGCTGGCTGATCGGCGTCATCAGATCGGGCAGGAAGGTGTCGACAAGCTCCTGGCGCTGGTTCGCGGGCAGGTCGGTCATCTTCTCCGGGTCGTCGACCAGGCGCTCGAAGTAGTGCACCGAGAGCTGCTTGGCCCGGAACGCCGGAAGTCCAGCCTCCTTCGCCGCGTCCTGGCGGCCGGCCAGGTCGAGGTCGGCCAGGTGGCGCGGCGGCTTGCCGCGTCCCTTCGGCGGCGCCATCACCAGCGGCAGGCGGCGCCCCTCCATCGCGGCGGCCTCGGCCTCGGGGCTGTGCGGGGCCGGTACGGTCACAGGGTCGGGCTCGGTCACCGCTCCAGTGTCCCACCGGGGTGCGGCGTACGGCTAACCCTCGATCCGCTCCGCCCGGTCAGCCCGTCTTCAGCAGGATCCAGAAGACCAGGGCGCCGACGCCCACGACCACCAGCACGGTCAGGATGATCCCCAGCCAGACGAACTGGGCCAGTCGGCGGGTCTTGCGCGGGATGAGCAGGGCAAGCGGCAGGAGCAGGGTCAGCGCCACCCACGGGAACAGCTCCTCGGCCCGCTCCGGTCCGGCCACCCACGTCAGCAGGGCACCCCAGGTGCCCGGCACCAGGATCGCGTAGGCCAGGCCGATGTAGAAGCCGACCAGGGCAGCCACGGTGGGATGCGAGTCGTGCAGCCATGCCCACAGCCCACCCGACCCCGAGGGCTTCTCCTCAGGGTCGTGATCTGCCTCGACGTCTGGATCGGAGTCCACGTCGAGATCCGTGGGCCGCTGGGTCACCCTTCAACCGTAACGCTCGACCCCGTGCCCGTTGGGTAAAGAATCGCAGGAGTGCTGGATCTCAGACCTGGATGAGGTCAGGCATGCCGAGCGCCCGCCATCGCACCAGGTCGGGAGGCTGGCCGGTGAGCTCGCTCGCCAGGACGGTCCAGGCAGTCCCGTGGCCGACGAGCACGACGTCCTCGCCCGCATGCGCCGACAGGATCCCGGACGCGGCCTTCGTCACCCGTGCGCGACAAGCCGCGAGCGGCTCCCAGCTCTCGTACGCAGGGACTGACGGCTCCTCGAAAGCCTTCTCGACCGTGGTCTGGAAGTCCTCCACCCAGGCTTCTCCGCGGATGTGCTCGCGCAGCGCGTCCACCACGCCGACGTCGCCATCGGTGAGCAGCTGAGCGGTCTGCTGCGCCTTCGGCTCGGGCGAGGAGTACCACGTGGCGCCGGCCGGGAGCCGGTCTCGCAAGGCCCAGACGTCGTCGAAGCCGGCCGGGTCGAGCTCCCAGTGCTCCGCGGCGACGCCCGGGACGATCGTCGGGCGCCCGTGGCGTACGAGGAAGAGCATCAGAAGACGGCGTAGTGGAGGATCAGCCAGACCGGGGCGACAGTGGCCAGCAGCGAGTCGAGGCGGTCCATCAGACCGCCGTGGCCCGGGACGATCTGGCTCATGTCCTTGACGCCGAGGTCGCGCTTGATGACCGACTCGACCAGGTCGCCGAGAACGGCCATCACACAGACGACCAGGCCCAGGGCGACGCCGATCCACCAGGCTCCGTCGAGCAGCCACACGACCAGGACGACGCCGGCGGCCACGGTGAAGACCATGGATCCGGCGAAGCCCTCCCACGACTTCTTCGGCGAGATCACCGGAGCCATCGGGTGCTTGCCGAAGAGGACGCCGGCGACGTAGCCGCCGATGTCGGACATGATCGTGAGCAGAACCCAGACGATGATGCCGCGTACGCCGTCGTCCGAGAGCCCGCCCGACGTCCAGCCGCCGCCCTCGCCGAGCATGAGCCCGACGAACGAGCCCAGGAACGGCAGGTAGAACAGCGTGAGGACGGCCGCGCCAGACGTGCGTACGTAGCCGTCGACGCCGCGCCGCAGGACCCACAGCATGATCACCAGAGCCGAGACCGCGGTGGCGGTCACGAGCGCGTCGGCGCCGAGGAAGTAGGCGACCAGGACCATCACCGTGCCGCCGATCATCAGCGGCTGCTCGGGGACGTCCATGTCCTTGGCCATCAGGCCCCGGTGGAGCTCCCAGACCGCGGCCACGACACAGCCGACGACGATCAGCATGAACGCCGTCTTCACGAACAACAGGCTCAGCGCGATCGCGACCAGGAGGACGACGGCGGAGCCGACCGCGGCGGGCAGGTTGCGGCCGGCGCGGCCGTAGTCCTTCTTCGGCGGCTCAGGGGCCGGGGAAGAGGGCTGCGGCGTCTGGGTCATGGGAAGCTCAGTCATTCGTCCGTGGGTGGTAGGCCAGCAGTAGGCCAGCAGTCTGGGGCCTCAGATCTCGGCGAGATCGTTCGCTGAGGAGTAGATCTCGACCCGCTTCGTGGCCTCGCAAGCTCAGCCGCTGCGCTCGCTCGATCTTTTCGCGTTGTGACCCTGCTCGCTTCGCTCGCAGGGTCACAGGCTCAAACCTCCAGCAGCTCGGCTTCCTTGGACTTGAGCATCTCGTCGATCTCGTCGGTGTGCTTCTTGGTGAGGCCGTCGAGGCGCTTCTCCGCCCCGGTGACGTCGTCCTTGCTGGCCTCGCCGTCCTTCTCGAGCTTCTCCAGATTCTGCTTGGCCTTCTGGCGCACCTGGCGCACCGAGACGCGGCCCTGCTCAGCCTTCTCCTTGGCGAGCTTGATGTACTCCTTGCGGCGCTCCTCGGTCAGCTCGGGGAAGACCGCACGCAGGATCTTGCCGTCGTTGGACGGGTTGACGCCGAGGTCGGAGTCGCGGATGGCCTTCTCGACGTTGGCCATGGCGCCGATGTCGAACGGGGCGATGTTGATGATCCGCGGCTCGGGGCTGGTGAACGAGGCCAGTTGCTGGATCGGCGTCGGAGTGCCGTAGTAGTCGACCAGGATCTTGCTGAACATCTGCGGGGTGGCCCGACCGGCACGGATGGTGGCGAAGTCCTCACGCGTGGAGTCCACCGACTTCACCATCTTGCTGTCGGCCTCGTTGAGGATGTCGTTGATCACCGGTTTACTCCTGTGCGCTCGTAAGTGATGTGGGTGTGGGGTGGCGTGTGGGCTCGTGCCGCTCAGCCAGCGGTGACGAGCGTACCGATCTTCTCACCCTGGACGATCCGGAAGATCGCCCCCTCGTCCTCCGCGCCGTAGACCACGATCGGCATCTTGTTCTCCATGCAGAGGGCGAACGCGGTGGCGTCGGCGATCTTGAGCTGCTTCTGCAGCGCCTCGTTGAAGGTGATCTCGTCGTACTTCGTCGCCGTCGGGTCCTTCTTCGGGTCAGCGGTGTAGACACCGTCGACCCCGTTCTTGGCCATCAGGACGACCTCGGCGTGAACCTCCATGGCACGCTGGGCGGCGACGGTGTCGGTGGAGAAGTAGGGCATGCCCGAGCCCGCGCCGAAGATCACGACCCGGCCCTTCTCGAGGTGACGCATCGCCTTGCGCGGGATGTAGGGCTCGGCGACCTGACCCATCGTGATCGCGGTCTGCACCCGGGTGTCGACTCCCTCCTTCTCGAGGAAGTCCTGCAGCGCGAGGCAGTTCATGACGGTGCCGAGCATGCCCATGTAGTCGGCGCGGGACCGATCCATCCCGGCCTGCTGCAGCTCGGCGCCGCGGAAGAAGTTGCCGCCACCCACCACGATCGCGACCTGCACGCCGGAGGCGGCGACAGCAGCGATCTCCTTGGCGATCGAGGCCACAACGATGGGGTCGACGCCGACCTCGCCGCCGCCGAAGTTCTCTCCGGACAGCTTGATCAGAATGCGCTGGTAGCGGGTCATACCGTGGCCTTTCCTCGGGCGACGTCGTGCGGGGCGGTGCCGGTGTTCTCTGTGTACGAAAGAGCCGGTCCGATGATGACCAGACGGATCATCGGACCGGCTCCTTTCGTCGTACGTTGCTGCTCAACCTAACGGATCGCGCGCTGTGCGCGCGGGCCAGGCTCTGGTCAGGCGCCGACGTCGAAGCGGGCGAACTGCTTCACCTGCGTGTTGGCGGCGTCGAGGACCTGCTTGACGGACTTCTTCGACTCGAAGACCGACTCCTGGTCGAGCAGGACGATCTCCTTGAAGAAGGCCTTGATCCGACCCTCGACGATCTTGGCGACGGCAGCCTCGGGCTTGCCCTCCTCGAGCGTCTTCTTGGTGAGGACGTCCTTCTCGGCCTCGACCACGTCGGCCGGGACCTCGTCGGAGGTCAGGTACTGCGCCTTGAGCGCGGCAGCCTGCTGGGCGGCCTGCTTCGCGGCCGCCTCGTCACCCTCGTAGGAGACCAGGACGCCGAGGCTCGGCGGCAGGTCGGAGGCCTTCTTGTGCAGGTAGACCGTGGTCTCACCCTCGAAGTAGGCGACCTGGCCGAGCTCGATCTTCTCGCCGATGGTGCGGGCGAGCTCCTCGACGGTCTCGCCGACGGTCTTGTCGCCGAGCGCAACGGCCTTGAGGGCCTCGCGGTCGTTGATCTTGTTGGCGTCGGCAGCCTCGGCGATCTGCTGGGCAGCCGCGACGAAGCCCTCGTTCTTCGCGACGAAGTCGGTCTCCGAGAGGAGGCTGACCAGCGCGTTGCCGGAGGCGGCGACGAGGCCCGCCGAGGTGGTGCGCTCCGCGGCGCGGGCGGTGGCCTTGGCCGTGCCCTTGACGCGAAGGATCTCGACAGCCTTGTCGAAGTCGCCGTCAGCCTCGTCGAGCGCCTTCTTGCAGTCCATCATGCCGGCCTGGGTCAGCTCGCGGAGCTTCTTGACGTCGGCAGCGGTGTAAGCCATGTGTGTCTTCCTCTGACTTGTTAAGTGGCTCTTAAGTGGACGCTGAGGCTCAGGCCTCGGCGGGCGCCTCGGTGGCCTCAGCAGCCGGGGTCTCCTCGGCCTTGGTCTCCTCGGCGGGGGCCTCGGTGGCCTCAGCGGCCGGGGTCTCCTCGGCCTTGGTCTCCTCGGCGGGGGCCTCGGTGGCCTCAGCGGCGGGGGTCTCCTCGGCCTTGGTCTCCTCAGCGGCCGGGGTCGCCAGGAGCTCGCGCTCCCACTCGGCCAGCGGCTCCTCGGCGGTGGTGCCCTCGGTGCCCTCGCTCTTGCCACCGGAGCGGGCGATGAGGCCCTCGGCCACGGCGTCGGCGACAACGCGGGTCAGCAGGCCGACGGCGCGGATGGCGTCGTCGTTGCCCGGGATCGGGAAGTCGACCAGGTCGGGGTCACAGTTGGAGTCGAGGATGGCGACGATCGGGATCCGCAGCTTGCGGGCCTCCTCGACTGCCAGGTGCTCCTTGTTCGTGTCGACGATCCACACGGCGGACGGCGTACGGCCCATCTCGCGGATGCCGCCGAGGGTCTTGTCGAGCTTGTCGCGCTCCCGCTTCATCTGCAGGAGCTCCTTCTTCGTGCGGTCCGAGCCGGCCACGTCATCGAAGTCGACCTCGTCGAGCTCCTTGAGGCGGTTGATCCGCTGGTGCACGGTCTGGAAGTTGGTGAGCATGCCACCCAGCCAGCGCTGGTTGACGTAAGGCATTCCGACGCGCGTCGCCTGCTCGGCGATGGCCTCCTGGGCCTGCTTCTTGGTGCCGACGAACATGATCGTCCCGCCCTTGGCCACGGTCTCCTTGACGAAGGCGAAGCTGCGGTCGATGTAGGCCAGCGACTGCTGAAGGTCGATGATGTAGATGCCGTTGCGGTCGGTGAGGATGAACCGCTTCATCTTCGGGTTCCAGCGACGGGTCTGGTGTCCGAAGTGGACGCCGCTCTCGAGGAGCTGGCGCATGGTCACGACTGCCATGATGTTTTTTCTCCTATGTGGTGGCCCGCGTTCGCACCGCTGAGGCTCGACCTTGCGTTTCTCGAGGTCGGGCGGGTGTCGGCGCGAGCCGATCGGTTTTCAGTTTCGCGCCCATCGTTGGTGATGGGCCCTGACGCCTGCACGCGGTCCGACCTGAGCGTGCTGCTCGGGACTGAGGGCCGCGCCCGCGGGCGATCGGCCTCTCGGAGCGAGAAACCGTCGCGGTCTGCTGGCGTGCGAAGTCAGCCCCACAGGGGGCTGCCGATCCAAGACTAGCCGCCGATCGGCGTCTCGGGCCAATCCGCCGGGACCGACGTCGGTGCGGGCCGATCAGTGTCCACAGGGGTATCTCGAGACAGGGTTATCCACAGGGCGTACGAGGCCCGTTGTGCGGGTCGTCGATCCGGGGTTGTCTGCTCGGCATGACCTCGTATCGCCTCTCCGACCGGGCCCGCACCCTCGTCGCGGCCCTGTTTCTCGTCGTCCTCATCGTCCCGACAGGCCCAGCCCTCGGAACCCCGCGTGCCGAGGTGGCGCCGCCCGGCGCCTCGTTGGGTGGGGCAGCGGGTCACGACGAGGGTCCGAGCCCGGTCGGTATGTCTGACGAGGTCCCCCAGGGAGAATGGCCGCTGGCGCCACAGCCGGAGGTGGTGCGGCGCTTCGACCCTCCCGACGCCCCGTGGGGTGCCGGTCATCGCGGCGTGGACCTGGCCGGATCGCCGGGTACGGTGGTTCGCGCCGCGATGGCTGGGACGGTCGCATTCGCCGGGGTCATCGCCGGCAAGCCGGTGGTGAGCGTTGACCACGATGCCACGCGGACCACCTACGAGCCGGTCGTGGCCACGGTGGCCGCCGGAGACCCGGTCGCCGCCGGTGCGCCGCTGGGCCGTCTCGGCGTCGCCGGCTCCCACTGCTTCCCGGTCGCCTGTCTGCACTGGGGCTGGATCCGCGACGCGGACGATGTCTATCTCGACCCGCTGCTGCTCGTCGACGCACCGCGGCCGGTCCGGCTCCTCCCCCTCTGGCGGGGAGACCCGGTCCGATAGGCACGTCCACCGAAGCGGGTGCGTCCCCAGGGCTTGTAGACCGAGAGCACGACCGCGATCGTCACCCCGGTCAGCGAGACCGCCGGCGGAAACCGCAGAGTGCCCACGTCTCCGGTCAGCTCACCAGTCGCGGCCAGGACCTCGCCGATGGTCCGGACCTCGGCCATACCCGGCATCAGTACGAAGACGATCAAAACGACCAGCACCACGTTGACGACCAGCTTCACCGCAACCCACCAGAACCGCACCAGGCCCCACTTGGTCCCCCAGCCGAGCACCAACCCGGTCGCCAGCACGATCACCCCCGCGGCAAGCATCGGCCCCGCCAGATACGTACCGATCACCTGCAACGCCAGGGCCCGATCGGCGGCCTCCGCCGATCCCGTGGCGACGGCGGCCAGGATGCCGACGACCACATCGATGCCGAGCCACGCCCCCACTCCGAGGAGGTGGAGCACGAGCACGGCCTTGCGTACGCCGGACCGCAGCCGCGCCGGCTTGCCGGTCGTCGAGTTCTTGGACATGCCCTCACCCTCGCCGACACGAAGTGCCGTCACGTCCGCGCGACAGCGTGAGCGGCGTACGTGATCTGGCGTACGCCCCGGCGAGTCGGTAGTTGTGGCGGCCCGCCACTTCTACTGTCTCGGCAGGTCAGGCGCGGGGGTGGGCTTGACGGTAGGCCTTGCGGAGCCGGTCGCTGCTGACGTGGGTGTAGATCTGGGTGGTGGCCAGGCTGGCGTGACCGAGGAGCTCCTGGACCGAACGGAGGTCGGCGCCGCCCTCGAGGAGGTGAGTGGCCGTGCTGTGGCGGAGTCCGTGGGGACCGAGGTCGGGGGCCCCGGGGACGTCGGCGAGGCGTCGGTGGACGAGGGTGCGTACCGCGCGCTGGTCGAGGCGGCCGCCGCGAGCGCCGAGAAACAGCGCTGGACCGGAGGACTCGGTCAACAGCTGTGGTCGACCACGGACGACCCAACGATCGAGCGCTCGCACCGCAGGACCACCGAAAGGCACCATCCGCTCCTTGCGCCCCTTGCCGAGCACCCGTACGACCCGCCGCTCGTAGTCGACGTCGTCCAGGTCGAGGCCGACGAGCTCGCCGACCCGAGCACCGGTCGCGTAGAGCATCTCCAGCACAGCGATGTCGCGCATCCCGACAGCGGTGCCGTCCTCGGCGGCAGCTGTGGCGGCGGCGATGAGCGAGTCGACCTCGTCGGGACGGAGCACGGGCGGGAGCGTCCGATGCGCCTTCGGTGAGCCGAGTGCGGCGCCGGCGTCGACCGGCGCCCGGCCCGTGCGCACCAGCCACGCGCAGAAGACGCGGGCCGCGGCGGCGCGCCGGGCCAGCGTCGTCCGCGAATGGCCGGTGGTCTGCTGCTTGGCCAGCCAGCTGCGCAAGGTGCGCAGGTCGATCGCCTCCGGGCCGGTGCAGCCCATCCGGGCGGCATGGTCGAGCAGACTGCGGACATCGCCCAGATAGGCCCTGACCGTGTGGTCGGAGAGGCCCCGCTCGGCGCCGAGATGTCGCTCGTAGTCCCCCAGCAGCGCGGCGTAGACCTCGGAGAGATCCGCCTCCGCGGACCCACCCTCCTGGTCTTCCTCGGCATCTGCGCTCACCCGAGCCAGAGTAGATGCTGAGCGGAGCCTCAGGTGCGAGCCGCGCCCGGCGCCAGCTGCCACCCGTCGGGGAACCGCTCGGCGAGGCCGAGCGCCTCGAGCCGCGTCAGCGCGGTGCCCGCGGTCTTCGGGTGAAGGCACGCCGATCTCGCGATGTCGAGCTGAGAGGAGGGTCTGGTCACCGGCACCGCGTCGAGGACCTGCTTCTCGATGGAGGTGAGCGAGTCGCGGCGGCGCACGGGCCCACGGGGCTCCACGGGGAGGGCTTCGCCGGCGTCACCGACGAGCTCGCGTACGTCGAGACCGTCGGCGACCAGGACACCTTTGCCGCTGCGCAGGAGGTCGTGCGTCCCGACGGAGGTGATCGCCCCCACCTGGCCCGGCACGGCCATCACGGGCGTGTTGATGCTGTAGGCCCAGTGGGAGGTGTTGAGGGACCCGCTGCGCGCCGCCGCCTCGACGACCACGGTGCCGCGGGCGAGGGCGGCGATGATCCGGTTGCGGGAGAGGAATCGATAGCGGGTGACCGGGAAACCGGGCGCGATCTCTGAGATCACCGCACCGCTCTCGGCGATCGCGTCGATCAGGCGCCGGTTGCGCAGCGGATAGGGAACGTCGACACCGCCCGCGAGCACGGCGACGGTGCTCCCGGGCGGGCCGGTGAGGGCGCCGCGATGCGCGGCCGCGTCGATGCCGACCGCTGCCCCGGAGACCGTCACGAAATCGTTGACCGCGAGGTCCGCGGCGATCCGCGCCGCGGCGTCGGCGCCGTAGGCCGTCGCCTCTCGGGACCCGACGATGGCGACCGAGCGGTCCAGGTCGCTGAGCAGGAGCGGCCCCCGCACCCACAGGCCGAGCGGGGTGCCGGTGCGGTGCTGGAGAGGCTCCTGTCCGGCGAGCCGCTCGACCTGGACAGGCCACTCCTCATCCCCGGGGATGACATAGCGGAACCCGGCGTTGGTCGCTCGCTCCAGGTCGCGGTCGGGATGGATCTGGGCCAGTCGCACTCTCGCTTCGAGTCCGTCCTCGCCGAGATCAGGATCCTCCTCGGCGAAGCGTCTGTACACCTCGGTCGCGGTGGCTCCAACCATGCAGCTGTCGAGGAGCGGGGTGCCGGGCTCGATCAGCTGGGTCAGCGCGATCCGGGCCAGGCGCTCGCGCTCGAGGTCGGTGAAGGTCGCGGCGACGGACGCTGTGCTCATGCGGACCTCCCCTCGTACGCCGCGACCTTGAGCGACCCGCCGTTGCGCAGCGCGAGCGCCGTCTCGGTCTCGGCGACGCCCGGCCAGTCGACCCCGGCCAGGTCCGCCAGCGTCCAGGCGAGCCGGTGCACTCGCACCGCGCCGCGACGGGTCAGGGCGCCCGAGAAGATGCGTGAGTCGATCAACGCCTCGGCTGATGGCGGCAGCGGCCAGTTGTCGCGCAGCGCGATCCCACTGGCCTGACCGTTGAGCCGCCAGCCGAAGTCTGCGTACCGCTCGCGTTGTCGACGCCGAGCCTGCGCGACCCGTTCGCGGATGTCGGCGCTGGCTTCCGAGCCCCACGGGTCGTGGTTCTGCTCGGACATGGGTCGCAGCGTGCGACTGATATCGATGCGGTCGGTGATCGGTCCGGAGACCTTGCGCGCATAGGCCTGTCGCTCGTTGGACCGGCAGATGCAACCGTCCTTGGTGACCGAGGCGTCGAAGTTCCCGCACGGGCAAGGGTTGGCGGCGAGCACCACCAGGGCGCGCGCCGGCAACGTCACCGACTCCTCCCCTCGGGAGACGGTGATGTCGCCGCTCTCGAGCGGCTCGCGCAGGCACTCGATGACGTCGCTCTTGAACAACGGGAACTCGTCGAGGAAGAGGACGCCGGCGTGGGAGAGCGAGACCTGGCCCGGACGGACTCGGCCGCTGCCGCCACCGACGATGCCCGGTTTCGAGGCGTCGTGATGGGGAGCCGCGAACGGGGGCCGGGTGAGGAGCCCCTGGTCCACGTCGAGCACTCCGGCCAGCGACTGCACCGCCATCACCTCGAGCGACTCCTCCCGAGACAGATCGGGCAGGATCGTCGGGATCCGCTCGGCGATCGAGGTCTTGCCGCAGCCCTTCGGTCCTTTGAGCAGCAGATGATGTCCGCCCGCGGCCGCGACCTCGACCGCGTAGCGGGTCTCGGGCATGCCTCGAAGGTCGGACATGTCCATGTCGTCGAGCCTGCGGTCTCCTCGCCAGCCGAGCAGGCTGCCGCCGGTGCCGGTCGCGACCGGCGGCGCGTCGGGCACCGGCTCGCCGCGCAGCTCCGCGACGACCTGACCCAGCGACCGGAATCCCAGGATCTCCATCCCGGGAACCATCCGCGCCTCGGCCACCTGCGGCTCCGGCACCACCACCCGGGCGATCCCGGCGTGGGAGGCGGCAAGCACCATCGGGAGCACTCCGGAGGTCGGTCGCAGCCCTCCGTCCAGAGCCAGCTCGCCGATGAAGACCGTGCGTTCGAGACCACCGGGCTCGATCTCGCCGCTGGCCGCGAGGATCGCCAGCGCCATCCCCAAGTCATAGTAGGCGGTGCGCGTACTTACGTCTAGACTTTCACTATGACAACTACGACCGGCGGCCTCGCACTGATCTATTCGCGCATCTCGTCCGACCCGGAGGGACGGGCCGTCGGCGTCGAGCGGCAGGAGGCCGACTGCAAGGCCCTGGCCGAGAAGCACGGCTACACCGTGGCTGGCATCTACCGCGACAACGATGTGTCCGCGTCGACCAAGAGCACCAAGAAGCGGCCCGGTTTCACCCAGATGGTGGAGAGGATCCACCAGGGAGACGTCGCCGCGGTGCTGGCCTACTCCAACTCTCGCCTGACCCGACGAGTCCGGGAGTACCTCGACATCATCGACCTTCACCGTGAGACCGGGGTCCTGTTCCGGACGGTCGTCTCCGGTGATGCTGACCTGACAACGGCCGACGGGCGGGGCGTCGCGCTGACCCTGGCGACCTGGGATCAGGCCGAGGCCGAGCGAACATCTGAGCGTGTCACTCGGGCCAAGGCCGACATGATGTCCCGAGGCATGTACAGCGGGGGGCCCCGACCATTCGGCTACGAGAGCGACGGCGTCACGATCCGGGAGGCCGAGGCCGAGCTCATCCGCTCTGCTGCTGAGAAGGTGCTCGACGGGTCGGGCCTCTACACCCTCGCGCGCGAGTGGAACGAGTCCGGCAACCTGACCCCCAGGGGCAACCAGTGGCGCAATGAGTCACTCCGGAAGGTGCTCATGCGACCGAGGACGGCCGGACTGACCAACGCTCCCGGCGGGCATGTCGAGGCCGTCTGGCCGGCGATCCTGGACATGGACCGCTGGGAGGCCGTTCGGGCGATCCTGCTGGACCCGTCACGCCGGAGCAACCAACTAGGCGGCGAGGCTCAGTGGCTGTTGACCGGAATCGCCGTCTGCGGGCTCGACGGGTGTGGCGCCACGGTCCGTCACGGCAGGACCAAGTCGATCCCCCACTACCGATGCTCGAACCGCAGCTGCACCAGTCGACGGCAGGACCTCACCGACGACCTCGTGCGTGCGGTCATCGTCAAGCGACTCCGTGAGCCCGACGCATCCGACCTGCTGGCCCGCCACCTTGACCCGGCGGCCGCCAAGGAGGCGCGATCGCTGCGGCGCACCGTCACCGAGCTCGAGACCCGGCTCGAGGCACTGGCCACCAACACCGACCTCTCCGAGAAGATGCTGGCGAAGCGCGCAGCGGTCCTCGAGGGCGAGCTGGAGCAGGCACAGACGCGCCTGGACGCTGCGAACGTCGCGACGATGGCAGCCGGCCCCCTGAACGCCCTGGCCGGCCACCGTGACCCGGGCCAGGCCTTCCTCGACGCCGACCTCAAGACCCAGCGTGGTGTCGTGCGGACCCTCGTCACGATCACCTTCCTACCCAACGCACCCAAGGGCCGACCGAAGGGCTGGACTCCGGGCTCGCCGTACTTCGACCCGGAGACCGTCCGCATCGTATGGAACTAGGGCCGAAGGTCCCAGCCAAGGCGGTTGTGGTCTACCTCACATTTTGCTGTCCAGGTCTCACATATCGGACGTTTGTGATCTGAGACACTTCTTCGCTACCTCGCGCCACCTCACGCCACCTCGTCCCACTTCGTCTCAATGGGTCCTATTAGGCCGTATCTGAGGGCATCGGGCACACATCTGTGTCCGGAGTGGACACACTGCCCATTTGGGCACCTGACCTGGGAAAAGACACCGGCGTAACTTTCTCGCCCGATTCTCGTCAGAATCAGGTCGGAGTGGTTGCGCCGAATCGTGCTGTCTGCTTGCATAGACCGTAGGCGCGAAGGAGTCAATGGCCCAGACGGGCGTAATCCCCGGGCGACGAGCGCTGCTCACTGGTCAGATCTGACCAGGGCTCCACCTCATTAGGCAGCGTGCCGAGGGCCAACTTCCTACGGTCTAACCCTCGGCACGCCTGATCCCGAAGGACGTGTCCAACAATGGCACAGTCATATTCTGAAGTCGCCAACCGACCTCCAGTGTCGAAAGTCCAGAGCCTCCGAGGAACGCTCGCCAACGCTCACCGCCGCGGCACCGAGGCCGACATCATCGAGGCCCGCCGCGACCTCGCGATGGCGAAGATCGAGCAGTACGCGGCCCGAGTCGTGGCCGAGGCCCCAGCCCTCACTGACGCCCAACGCGAAAGGCTCGCCGGGCTCCTCGGCGGAGTCGGCCAGCGCATCGACGGGGCTGCCTGAGATGGCCCCGAACGAAGACCGCCCGGGGGTTAGCCGGGCGGTCAGCGGAGCTGCACGCTCCTCCTCAAGTATCTCACGGCGGTGTGGGCAGTGCTCCACCCTCGACCTCGCCGACCTTGCGACGTGCACCCGCTTCGGGATCATCTGTGGCCCGGACGCCTGCGCCCGGGACCTCATCGAGGTGACCCGATGACGACGCCCTACGAGCGCGTCGTGGACGCGCTGGCCGCTCATGTCCAGGTCCGCGATCAGGGCTCGAGCGCACGCGCTCAGTGCCCAGCTCATGGGTCCAGGGGGCTCACCCTCGCCGTCCGCGCCGGGACCACCGACGACGGCCGCGACAAGGCCACGATGACGTGCTTCGCGTCCTGCGAGACCACGGACATCCTGGCGGTCATCGGACTGACGATCGGGGATCTGTACGAGCCGAAGACCGGCCCGCGCGAATACGTGCCGCTCAAGATCACCCGCCCGACGTTCGACCTCGGGAAGGCGGGCATCTGGGATCGCGAGGAGCTCGCCGACCGCATGGCCGATCGCTCCGCCCAGGCGGAACTGACCCGGACCCTCGGGCCGGACCTGCTCGCCATCGGCGACCCGGACGCGCTCGCGTCCCTCTACCTCGGGGGGAGCAACGGTGACCGTGTCTGAGATCGACGACGAGTACGAGCAGCACCGTTGGCAGCCCTCCGACGAGGACCGCGAGTGGATGGCCGAGATGGCCCGCGAATACGACACCAAGCCAGCGACGGGTCTCCATGTGGTCAACAACGACGATGACGGCGCTGCGACCTCTGCCGCGATCGAGCACCTCCTGCCGCTGGTCGACTGGGACGAGCTCTTCGCCCAGGAGGACGAGGGCGAGCGCTGGATCTGTGAGCCCCTGCTGGCCGAGGGTCGCTCGACGGCACTGTTCAGCGCACCGAAGGCGGGCAAGAGCCTCCTCGTGCTGGAGATCGCCGTCAACGTCTCCCGCGGGTTCGCCGTCCTCGGCATGAAGCCCCCGCGGCCCTACCGGGTGCTGTACGTCGACCTGGAGAACGACATGCGCGGCGACGTGCGCCAGCGGCTCGAGGCCATGGGCTACGACCACGACATGATCAAGGAGGGGGCGCTGGCCAACCTCTGCTACCTCTCCTACCCGTCGCTGTCCAAGCTGGACAGCGCCCAGGGTGGCGCCGAGCTCCTGGCGGCCGTCGAGCACTACCGGTGCGACGTCGTGATCATCGACACCGTCTCGCGCATCGTGGCCGGCGAGGAGAACAGCAACGACACCTGGCTCAACCTCTACCGCCACACCGGCCTCGCGATGAAGCAGCGCGGCGTGGCCATGCTGCGCCTCGACCACTCCGGCAAAGACGCCGAGAAGGGCATGCGAGGCGGCTCGGCGAAGTCTGGCGACGTCGACATGGCGTGGCGCCTGACCCCGATGTCTGAGTCCGTGCTGCACCTCGACTGCGTGGCCCACCGGATGCCCGTGGAGTCCGCCCACCTGGAGCTCGTCCGCGAGACCGAGCCTGACCTCTACCACCGCGTTGCCGCCGGCCACGAGCGTGTGGGGATCAGCGCGATGGAGAAGGAGATCCTGGCCGACATCGAGGCCCTCCAGCTCGCACCCGAGCGCAGCGCCAACGACGTCTACACCGCGCTCCGGGCGGCCGGGAAGGGACGCAAGAAGAGGGCCGTTCTGCGGGTCGTTCGGATGTGGAAAGAGCAGGCTCGGACGGCCGAAAGTGGTTCCGGAACCACCCCGGTTCCCGACCCCCGGGAACCACCCTTGCGGGAACCACCTGGAACCACCACGAAACCGCAGGTCACAGGCATTTCAGGTGGTTCCGGAACCACCGGGAACCAGGTGGTTCCCACACCCATAGGGTGGGAACCACGGAACCGGGAACCGGGAACCGGGTGTCGATCGGGTGCCCCGGCGGACGTCCACCGCGCTGGCGCCTGCGACTGCTGGACACCAGGTGAGGCGTCATGACTCGCCCGACCTGGAGCGAGGCTCGCGACGCCATCGCCTGCCGTGGCTGCAAGGCGGCCCCTGGCGCGAACTGCCGATCGCTCCTCGACAAGCCCCTCAACGCCTGCCATCCCGCACGCATGGACGACGCCGCTGCCGTCCTCGACTTCCTCGACCTGGAGACACCATGAGCCGCAACCGCGCATCTGCCAAGGCGGCCGGCGCCCGCTTCGAGCGCGACATCGCCGACTACCTCGCCGCCAACGTCGACGACCGGATCGACCGCCGGGTCAAGACCGGGTCGAAGGACCGCGGCGACCTCGGCGGCTGGAGATACGCCGGCCTCCGCATCGTCGCGGAGTGCAAGAACGTCATCAAGCTCAGCCTCGGCACCTGGTGGGCCGAGGCTGAGATCGAGAAGGCGAATGACGACGCCGACATCGCGCTCGTCATCCACAAACGCCACGGACGCGGCGCGCCGCAAGACCAGTGGGTAACCACGACCCTCGGCGAACTAGTCAACCTGCTGCACGCAACCAAGGGGAACTGACCATGTCCGACTTCATCTTCGACCTGATCATCGCCATCACCATCACGGGCCTCATCGTCTACATCGCGTGGGTCGCCTGCCTGTTCATCGACGCCCGCAAGCGCTTCCGCGTCACCTGCGAGTGTGGCCACCGCGAGCGGACCATCACGCTGACCTCGGCCAAGTGGGCCGCGACCGAGCACATGATGAAGTGCCGGGGCAAGGCGGTCGTCTCGCCCCTGCCGCCCGTCGACATCGCCGCGGGTGCTGAGTAGTGACCACAGCACCCCGAGGCAGCAGCCCCGTCCCTCGTTGGGCGGGGCCTGCTGTGGCACGCGCACGTGCCACCCTGGCAGCGCGTACATCGTGGCCCGTGGCGTGTGGTGTGTGTGGCAAGCCGGTGAAGGCTGACCCACCGGGGACGAAGGGGAATGCCAGTGGATGGAGGCTGGGCCACATCAAGGACAGGGTCACGCACCCTGAGCTGACGTGGGTCGAGAGCAACTGGCGGGTCGAGCACAAGCGCTGCTCAGATGGTGGTGGCCAAGCCGCAGTCATCGCGAAAGCCAAGGCTGATGCGCTGCGTGAAGCCGGTTTTTCCGCGACGGACGAGGCCCCTCAAGCCGCCGCCCCTGTTTCTTCTCTCCCCAGCATCTCGAGCGAGCCGTTCACGATCCCTGATGAGCTCTCCTGGGACCACTTCATCAAGAACGTGCCCGCCTGGCTCGAGCCCTACATCGAGATGGACGCCAACTCGAACCCGCCCCTCGCCATCAGCCCCGTTCACCCCGACGCCGTAGGCACCTACGCCGACGATGCGATCCCCTGGATCGAGCAGGTCGAGAAGAAGGAGTTGCGCTGGTGGCAGCGTCTCGGCCTGGCCTTGAAGCTCCAGCACGACGCCGAGGGTCGCCTGCTCAAGCGCACGGCGGTCGAGACTGGACCCCGACGCGCCGGCAAGAGCGTGGGTCTGCGAGGCCTGGCTCTGTGGCGCATGAAGCACGGACCCTCCCTGTTCGGCGAGCGGCAGGAGATCGTGCACACCGGATCCGACCTCGCCGTCTGCCGCAAGGCCCAGAAGGAGGCCTGGCGCTGGGCCGAGGCCGAGTGGGGCCCGAAGGCCGTCACCCGCGGCAACGGGAAGGAGGCGATCGAGAGTCCCGACGCCGACGTCTGGCTGGTGCGCGCGCAAGATGCGACCTACGGATGGGACACGACCCTGGCGCTCGTCGATGAGGGTTGGGATGTCAAGCCCGACACCGTGACCGAGGGCCTGGAGCCGTCCCTGCTGGGCAGGCAGTCGCCCCAACTCATCCTCACCTCGACCGCTCACCGCCGTGCCCGCTCGACGATGCGATCGGCGCTCCTGACTGCGCTGGAGAACACCGACCCGAAGATCCTGCTCCTATGGTGGGGCGCCCCTCCTGACGCTGACATCTCCGACCCCGCGGTCTGGGAGGCCGCGTCTCCGTACTGGGACGAGGACCGCGCCGAGTTCGTCGCGTCGATGTACGCCAAGGCCCTGGCCGGCGAGGAGGATCCAGAGCTCGACGACGTCGACCCCATGCGTGCGTTCGAGTGCCAGTACGCCAACAAGTGGAACCTGAAGGAGCGCCGCCAGGTCGGCGACCCGGTGACCACAGAGCAGGCCTGGGCCGAGCTCGCACGCGTTGCACCCGCAACATCTCCCGATGCCGTAGCGGTCGAGGCCTGGTTCGAACGTGGCGTGTCGGTGGCGCGGGCCTGGCGCACCCAGGACGGCACGGTGACAGTCTCCGTGACCAACCACGCCACCCTCGACCTGGCGGCACGTCAGATCGCCGCGCTCCAACTGCGCAAGCCCGCCATCGTCGGCACCTCGCTGATCGAGCATCCCGCCTGGAAGAAGCACAAGGTCCGCACCGAGTCCGCCAGTGCCACCACCGTGGCCCAGGTCGGCGAGCTCCAGCGGATGCTCCGTGAGGGCACCCTCCGCCACGACGACTCCGAGCCGCTGACCGTGCAAGTCCTGGCGCTGCGCGTCTCGCCGGGAGTCAACGGCCCGCGCGTGCGCAACACGGACCGTCAGGACTCGATCAAGTCCGCCGTCTGGGCCGCGTCCGCTGCTGCCACCGTCGTCCGCCGGAAGGTGGTCGTGCCGACGAGGTATCAGACCGCCTGACGCAAATGTGACAACGCGTCGTGTCGCTACGCATGTCGCATTCGTGCCATACTGGCAATGTGGGCTTATGGACACGTTTCCGCGATGGGCTGACCGGCGGTAGAGCCGTTCAGCTGGCCGCCGCGTCCCAGGAGCTCGAGGCCACCGCCGGCGAGCAGTTCGCGGCGATCGGCTCCGAGTCCATCCCCGCCTCCTTCTTCGGCCTGACGTCCTACGACGACCCGGTAGCGATCGCTGGTGCGGTCTCTCGCCGCTCGGCGCTCCAGGTGCCCGCCATCAAGCGCGGACGCGACCTGATCCCCGGCACCCTGGGCACGCTCCCGCTCGACCTGTACGGCCCGCAGAACACGCTGTCGGTCTCCGACCTCCTCGCCCAGCCTGAGCGCAACACTCCGCGCTCGGTGACCATGGCGAAGACGTATGAGGACCTCTGGTTCGAGGGCGTCGCCTGGTGGAAGGTCACCGAGTACGGCTGGCACGGCTACCCGACCAAGGTTCGCCGCCTCGAGCCGCGCACGGTCGACGTCCGCATCGACGGCAAGGTCTACGTGACCCGGGACGGCAACCGCGGCATGACGTGGGAGTACGTCGAGGACAAGGACCTCATCCGCTTCGACTCCCCGACAGAGGGTGTCCTGACCGCCGGCGCCCGTGCCATCCGGTCCTCCCTGATCCTGGACGCCGCTGCGCTGCGCTACTCCGACGGCGCCCCGATGGCCGACTACTTCAAGCCCAGCGACGGCTACGACCCGGACCAAGACGAGGTCGACGCCACCCTCGACGCCTGGCTCGCCGCCCGCCGGCAGCGCGCAACAGGGTTCGTGCCCAGCGGCTTCGACTACAACGTCAACGCCTTCGACGCTCAGAAGCTCCAGCTGGCCGAGTCCCGCCAGCACGCCGTCCTTGAGCTCTCCCGCGTCATGGGCGTAGACCCCGAGGACCTCGGCGTATCCACGACCAGCCGGACGTACCAGAACAGCCAGGACCGCTACCAGGCCCGCGTGAAGGACACCCTGCGCCCGTACATGGTCGCCGTCGAGGAGCGCCTCTCCATGAACGACGTTTGCCCCCGCGGCTACGACGCCCGGACCCGCGTGGCCGACCTCCTGTTCGCCGACGACAAGACCCGCTTCGAGGCCTACAAGATCGGGCTCGAGGTCGGCGCCATCGGCCAGGACGAGATCCGCGAGCTCGAGCGCAAGGCCCCGCTTGCCCCGGACCAGACCCCGGCGCTCACGTCGGCAGAGCAGGTCATCGACGTCGAAGAGGTGCCCAATGCCTGAAGCACAGTTCACATTCTCCGCTGATCACCTGGACTTCACGGTCGACACCGAGAAGCGCACCATCAGCGGCCAGATCGTCCCCTTCGGGGTGAAGCCGATCGACGGTCGGAACGTCACCTTCTCCAAGGGCGACATCGCGTGGTCCAACTTCAAGTCCGTGAAGATGAATCTCGACCACGCCATCTCCACATCCTTCGGATTCGGCCTCTCCCTCGCTGAGGGTGACACCGGCATCCACGGGTCCTTCAAGGTGGCCGACGGCCCCCGTGGAGATGAGGCGCTCACTCTCGCTGAGAGCGGCGTGTACGACGGCCTCTCGGTCTCGCTCTACAAGCCCGAGGGCAAGGACAAATACCACCTGGCCCACGTTGCGTTGACGGCCGAACCAGCCTTCGACTCTGCGCGCGTCACCTCGATCGCGGCGTCCGCTGCGTCCAACAAGGAAGGGGCCGTCATGGCCGACAACACCGAGACGGCTGAGGCCCCCCAGGACTTCAGCGCCGTCACCACCGCAATCACCGAGGGCTTCGCGGCCCTCACCGTCCCGCCGCGCGAGGTCACCCCCGCCGGTGAGGGAGTCACCCGCGAGGAGTCCCCGTACCGCTTCAACGGCACCAGGGGCGCTCACGAGTTCTCCACCGACCTGTTCGCGGGCACCAAGGGCTCCGGCGAGTCGATGCAGCGCGTGCAGGACTTCATCCAGCACACGTTCGCGGCCGTCGACTCCGGCGACGTGACCAGCGTCAACCCGAACGGGTTCCGCCCCGACCTCTACGTCGACTACATCGAGAAGGACGCGCCGGTCTACGCCGCGATCAACTCCGGCGGACTCTCCGGCCCGACCCCCTATGTCGTGCCGAAGTTCGCTTCCTCGTCCAACGAGGTGGCCGACCACGCCGAGGGTGTCGAGCCCGCGAACGACGTGACGTTCGTAACCGACGACGACACCGTCACCCCGGCTGCGCTCTCCGGCCGTGCCGTCATCACCCGCAAGGTGTACGACGCCGGCGGCAACCCGCAGGTCTCGGCCATGATCTGGCGCCAGATGAACCGCAAGTACGCGGAGCTCCTGGAGACCAAGGCCGCGGCCTTCATGAACAGCCTCACGCTCACCGAGCTCGGCGGCACCCTCACGACCGGCGCGACGGATGCGACCCTCGCGAAGCTCGTCAAGGCCGGCCTGGTCGGTGCGCAGTTCATCGACGGTTCCGGGTCGTGGGACTTCTTCACCGGGCACCGGGACCTCTACACCGCGCTCGCCACGGCCGTCGACGGCGACGACCGCCCGTACTTCCCCGTCGTCAACGCGGTGAACGCGGACGGCACCGCGGGCGGCAAGTTCCGCTCGCTCGACATCGGCGGCCACAACCTGCTCCCGGCCGGGACCCTCGGCGCCTCTGGTGTCAACCAGAAGTCGTTCATCGGTGACAAGGAGGGGCTGCACTTCGTCAACACCGCCCCCCAGCGCATCGACCTGGCCGAGACCGTCGCCACCGTCTCCTTCGGCCTGTACGGCTACTGGGCGGCTGCCCTGCTCGACGGCAACAAGGTCCGCAAGCTCACCTACGACAACGCGGCCTGATCATGGCCACGATCCCCGACCTCGACGCGGTGAAGGACTACCTCGGCTCGGACCACTCATGGTCCGACGTCGAGATCAGTGCTGCCCTCGCGGCGCAGGCCGGGGATCAGGACAAGAAGACGGCCTACGTGGCCGACCCGGAGGACCCCACCTGGTTCCCCGACGCACTCGCCCAGGCGCTGTGTCGGCGGACCCAGGTGGCCCTCTCGCTCCAGCCGCTCCCCCTGGGCGTGCAGATGACCCTGGCCGACGGGGCCGCCGCCACGATCCGCGTGGGCTCCCCGACCAGGGACCCGCTGGTGTCCGACCTCGAGCGGCCCTATCGCAAGCTGGTCATCGGATGACCGCGCGCGAGGAGATCGCCACGGCGGCCTCCACCGTCGAGGGCATCCGGGTCACGCCCTACTACCGGCAGATCGCCAAGCCGGGCGAGGGCTTCGTCTCGATGGGTCCTCGCCAGCGTGGTGACAACGGCTTCGGCTACGTCGCCGAGTGGATCGTCCTCGTGGCCCTGCCGCAGGACTTGAAGGCGGCTGAGGTCTGGCTCGACGCCAACCTCGAGGCCCTCATGGCGGCGATCGACACCGAGATCGTCGTCCAGTCCGCAACCCCCGACACCTTCACATTCCGTGACGGTGCGAGCACCAACGCCGTGGCTATCACTGGCGTCCGAGAGGCCTAGGAGGCCAAGATGGCACGCGTAAACCCTCGCCTCATCGTAGTGATGGCAGGCGACTCCGGCACCGAGACCGACCGCTCCCTCGAGCTGTCCAAGTGCGAGTTCCACTCTGCCGAGGCAGACGTCGAGTTCGTCTCCTTCGAGGAGGCCCGCGCTGGCGGTGCTCGCACCTACACCGCCCAGCTGACCATCGCCCAGGACCACGCCACCGGCACCCTGTGGCGCGAGGTCTGGGACAACGCCGGCGCCACGATCTCCGGCATCTACCAGCCCTACGGCAACGTCACCCCGACCGCGTCTCAGCCTCACTACACCTTCGGCGCCGTCATCTCCGAGCCCGACGGGCTCCTGATGGGCGGGGAGGGCACCACCTCCACGCGAGCGGTCGCCTCCATCGAGGTCGAGTGGGAGCTCGAGGCCAAGCCCGTCGAGGACACCGGGGTCTAGCCATGGTGCGCCCAGGGTTCGGAGTCGAGGTCGTTGGTCTGAAGGAGACCATCCGCGGCCTCAAGGGCCTCGGTGCCGAGGCGTCCGATCTCAAGGACGTCTTCGGCCCGATCGCCTCCGAGGCTCGCGACGTAATGGTCGGGTTCGTCGGATCTCGCTCCGGGCGCCTGGTGCGCTCCCTGAAGGGCTCCAAGGCCCAGAACAAGGCCATCGTCCGCGGCGGCGGCAAGAAGGTCCCCTACGCCGGCGCCGTCCAGTGGGGATGGGGTCGCGGCAACAGCGAGTGGAAGCACGGCCGATACGCCACGGGCATCCGCGGCTCCTTCGCCGGTCAGCACTTCTTCGAGAAGACCGACGCCGTGATGGGTCCGCGCGCCGAGCAGATGTTGGCCGACGGCATCGAAGACATCATCCGCAAGTACGACCTCAGCTAGGAGCTGCACACCATGACCGAGACCGCCGACCGCATGCCGCTGGACGAGCTGGCCGAGACGCTCAACGGGTTCGAGGAGATCGCCATCCAGAAGTCGTTCGGACTCACCCTCGACCACCTCGAGGAGCAGGGCACGATCGCCGTCCGCGCGTTCGCGTTCATCGAGTTCAAGCGCGAGGGCCAGAAGGACACCGCCGCCTACAAAGCGGCCATGGAGATGACCCTGCGCGAGCTCACCGACCGCTACCCCGAGCTCGCCGAGGACGACGACTCCGCCGACCCGATGGCCGGCATCAAGGACGACGACCCAAAAGCCTGACCGCGGCCGCCGATGAGTGGACCCGCCGCAAGGCCAACTTCTGCATGGCCACCGGCTACCCGCCGAGTGAGTACGAGGCCCTGACCGTGCGAGAGCGCCGGATCTGGACCGAGGAGCACCGCCGCATGAACCCGACGAAGTGAGGAGGTAGACCGATGGCCGATCGCCGGATTGTGATCTCGATCCTCGGCAACGCGTCGAGGATGATCAAGTCCGTCTCCAAGGCCGACTCCTCGCTGACCAAGTTCCGCGGCACCGCGCTCAAGGCTGCGCTCGGCATCGCCGCCCTCAACTCCGCCATGACGCTGGGCTCGGCCGCCGTGGTCCTCTTCGCAGGCCTCCTCGCCGCGCTCCCGATCGCACTGGCCGGCATAGGACTGGCCGGGGCCGCGATGGATGAGCGGGTGCAGTCCGCGTTCGGCAACCTCAAGAAGCGAGCCACCGAGACGCTCAAGGGCATCGGCAAGCCGCTCGTCGAGCCCCTGGTCAAGGGCGCCGAGTCACTCGGCCGCGCCTTCGAGTCGGTCGCGCCCTACCTGACCGAGATCTCCCGGGCCGCCGCGCCGCTGGTCTCCGGCTTCTTCGCCAAGGTCGAGACCTTCGCCGACAAGGTCGGCCCCAAGCTCCCCGCGATGTTCCGCAACGCCATCCCCGTCCTCGAGGGCTTCGCCTCCCTGTTCGGGCAGATCGGCAAGGCCATCGGCCGGTTCTTCGGGGGCGACCTGCTCAAGGGCTCCAACCTCAAGGAGGCCTTCACCACCGCGGGCGCTACCATCGCCGGGTTCCTCGACCGCGTCCGCGCGATCGCCGACTTCCTGACCCCGTTCATCGAGCAGATCGCCGCCGGCCTGCAGCCCGTCATCGATGCCGTGGTCGTCGCCTTCGACGCGCTGCTCAAGAAGCTCGAGCCCGTCTCGAAGTGGTTCAAGGAGCACCCGAGCGTCATCCAGGCGCTCGCCACCGCCATCGGGATCGTGGTCGTCGCGCTCTACGCCTTCTCGGTCGTCATGGCGATCGTCAACGCGGTCATGCTGCTGAACCCGGTCACCTGGATCATCCTGGGCATCGTCGCCCTGATCGCGATCATCATCTTGTGCGTCCGGCACTGGGACAAGATCAAGGCGACCATGTCCAAGCTCTGGGGCTGGATCAAGGGTGTCTTCGCCAAGGGCTGGGACTGGCTCAAGAACAAACTCTCGCAGGCCGTACAGGGCTTCGTCCGCGCCAACAAGAAGGCCTGGGACACCGTCAAGAAGGCCTTGGCCACCGCGATCACCTGGTACGTGGGACTGCCCGGGCGCATCCTGCGGGCCGTGGGCCGCTTCGGCTCCCTGCTGCTGTCCAAGGGCCGCGATCTCGTCTCCGGGCTCTCTCGCGGCGTAGTCAATCGCTGGAACGGTCTGCGGTCCTGGATCCGCGGCGTTCCCGGCCGGATCAAGTCCGCTATCGGCAACCTTGGCGGGCTCCTCACCGCCGCCGGTCGCGCCCTCCTCGGTGGGCTCTACAACGGCATCGCCGAGAAGTGGCGCCAGGTGCAGTCCCTGGTCGGCGGGATGGCCAGCTGGATCCGGGACAATAAAGGGCCGATCTCCTACGACCTGCGGCTGCTGATCGACAACGGCAAGGCGCTCATGTCCGGCCTCGACAAGGGCCTCCTGGAGGGCTTCAACCAGAAGGTCAAGAAGACCATCGGGAAGATCACGGACACGATCGGCGCCGGCTTCTCGGCCGAGATCACCCCCGAGTTCAAGGGGGACCTGCTGCCTGCCGGCGCTGCTACACCTGGCGCCGACGGCGGAGTCACGATCCACGTCACCGTGCAAGGCATCGTCGGCGACCCCGTGGCGACCGGCCGCGAGATCGGCAAGGCGATCGGTGCCTACGTCGGCGCCGGCGGACGGGTTCGGGTGGCGTGATGGCTGACCTCGCAGACGACATCAAGGTCGAGGTCCAGTTGCCGCCCGAGGAGGGCGACAACCTGCTCACCAACACCTCCGGCCAGTACGGCGCATGGCAGTGGGCGCCCGACAGCCTGACGACCAACGTCACCATCACCGGGGACCCTGTGGCCCGCACCATCAAGCTGCAGCGAGGCGGCACCGCCGGGTCCACGGGCATCTGGACCGACCCCCTTCCCGTCACGCCCGGGATGTACGCCAACGCCCGCGTCGACCTGACCGCGATCACCACCGGCCACAAGGTCACCCTCGGCCTGCAGTTCTACAACTCCGCCTACCAGGTCATCTCTTGGCACTACTCCAGCCCGAGCACGGCCCTGGACACCCTGGCGTTCTCCTCGGTCACCATCCCGGGCACCGCCGCCTACGCCCGCCTCTTCGTCGTCCTCGACAAGACCGCCGACCCCAACCCCGACACCGGCTCAGCCAACGCCAACGCCCTGGCGACGTTCACCAAGGCGATGGTTACCGAGGTGACCGGCGCTGGTCTGCCCTCGGTCGTGCGCACCAACCTGATGCCCAACGGGGGCTTCCAGTACAGCACCACAGGCTGGACGGTCGGACAGAACATCGCCAGCATCAGCCGCTTCGAGTACGTCGGAGGCGCGTGGGTTCTCCGTGCCGACACCTCCGAGACCACACTGTCGAACGGCGAGGGCTGCTACGTCCACGGCCCCTACGTGTCGGACATTGTGGGTGGGGAGAACTACTCGCTGCGCGTCGACGTCCGCGTCGACGTGATGACCGATGGCCACACCCTCGAGCCCACGATGTACTACTGCTGGTACAACGACAGCAACGCCCAGATCGGCAGCTGCACCTTCGTCGACTCCGGCGTGACGGACGGGTCGTGGGTGCAGTTCTGGCGGATCATCACCGCACCGGCCGGTGCCACCAAGCTCCGCATCAACCCCGGCATGAGACACCGCGGCCCCCCGATCCTGGTCGCGGCCGGCTGGGATTTCGACGTCGACTCGGTCTCGGTCGTCCAGTCCTCGGCCCTGATGCCCTACTGGGACGGCGACACCGCCGACACCTCCAGCCACGTCTACGACTGGACCGGCACCGCTGGCAACTCGCCCAGCACCCGGTCCAGCGTCGGCGCGGTCGAGTACGTCGAGCCCGACGAACAGTTCATCGACGTCACGGGCGGCTACAACCAGTTCACCATCGAGCGCGACGAGCTCGACATCTCCACCATGAACGGAATCGTCGTCGACCCCGCGCTCTCACCGGCCAGGGCCGACTCCATGATCAAGCCCGGGCGCGGCATCCGCGTGTGGGCCTACCGCCCCGAGACCGAGGCCTTCGAGCGCCTGTTCACCGGCAAGCTCGGACCCTGCTCGGTCGAGTACGACCCGCTCGAGGACGAGAAGCGGAACAAGCTCAAGATCACCGTCACCTCCACCGGCCGCGAGTCCACACTGGCCCAGGCCTCCCGCCCCGGTGTCGCCCTGACCGCCGCGGGCCTGCCTGCGCTGGCGCTGTCCAGCGCCGGCGTGCCCTGGGTCGTCGACGGCTCCACCGCCATCACGCCCGCCACCTCCGTGGCCGACAACGAGAGTGCCTCCGCGCTGGACCAGGTCGCCCTGACCCGCGACACCGTCGGCGGGACCGCCTGGATCGACCCCACCGGAACACTCCAGTTCGAGACCACCCTCGGCGCCAAGTCGACCGGACCCGACACGATGGGGCCCGCCGACTACTCCGCCGCGGGGCTCAAGGTGGGCTTCTCCACCGACAACCTCATCAACCAGGTCCTCGTCACCCGCCTCATCCGAGCCTCCGACGGCTCCACCGAGGAGCGGACGGCCGGCCAGACCTACGAGGACGGCGCCTCGGTCCGCGAGTGGGGCGCCCACTCCTACCCGCTGACCATCGCCTCGACCCCCGGCGCGACCTCGGACGCCGAGGTAGCCGCCCAGCGCATCCTCGACGGCAACGCCACCCCGACCCTGGCGATCGAGCAAGTCGAGGTCAACTCCGCCGACGAGCGCACCCACGCATTCCACGACCTCTACGACCTGGTCACCGTCACCGCCGACACCATCGACGGCGAAGTCATCAAGGCGCTGCGCATCGCCCGCCGCAAGGACGAGTTCACCACCGAGAAGCGCCCCGGCGGACAGGGCCGCTGGAGGACCACCTACGGCTTCAAGGTCGAGGGCGTGGTCGCCTCCCCTTCCATCCAGCCGCCCCTGTCCTCAGGGGCGCCAAGCGCGGCTCGGGGGACGGTCACTACCTACATCTCCACCGCTGCCTCTGTGCCGACCGGCGGCTGGGCGACGACGCCCGGGTTCAGCACTGTCCTTGACTCCGCATCCGACACGGCAGCCCTCGCCGACCTCGGATGCTCGTATTCCTCAGGCGTCATCACAGTGACTACTGCCGGATTCCTCACGATTGGGATTCGATACCGCGCGGGCGCAACCGTCGCTGGACTGTTCGCAGCCCGACTGCTGGTGAACGGGACCTCAGCAAAGGAGATCGTGGATCCGAGTTGGAACACCAACTGCACCATCGAGGCCGAGTTGACGCGCCACTTCGATGCCAACGACCAGATCACGATGCAGATCTACAACAACACCGGCGCTTCACGGGCCCTGAATACCGGGTCCACTGGCACGTCCTTCTGCGTGACCCGGTACTAGGAGAGTGACGAGACATGCCCACGACTGAGACGTTGCTGACTGTCGCTGGCATCTGCGGTGCCGCGCTCGTGATGGCTGGCTTCTTCGCCGCGTTCTGGCGTCTCTTCAAGCGGCTGGAGACCCTCACCGAGGGCATCATGGGCAAGCCCGCCGTGACCGACTACGCCAACGAGGTCGTAGAGAAGGCCGTGCCCTCACTCCAGGCTCGAGTGGGGAAGATCGAGGAGCTCCTGGTCATCGCCGCCGACACCAGCGAGCGGCTGATGTCCCTGGAGACGTGGCGCGTCGAGCACGAGGAGTTCTCCCAGGAGCTAGTCCGCCGCCTGCTGGACATGAAGCAGACGACCGACTGACCACCATAACTATGGCGAAGGGCCGAAGTAGCAACTCTGCTACTCGGCCCTCCAGGGGAAATTCTTCCCCTACCAGTGCGCCGGCACGATCTCGAAGTTGTGCCACGCCTGGCTGAACTGCTGCTCGCCGACCTCGCCCAGCTGCGCCAGGCACGCCTCGGCCGCCGCGCCCCTGGACTCATGCCAGAGCACCCGGTGACCCTGGATGCACTTGCCGACGTTCGCGGCCGTGTTCGGGACGGGCGCCCGGGTGGGCTCGGGGGTATCAATCTTGATACCCGCCACGACGGCCAGGGTCAGCAGTGCGCCGACAAGGGCAGCGACGATCAGCTTCATGATGTGCTCCTACTCGTTTCGTCGATCCGCGTGGGCCTGGGCGACCTCGCGAGCGTTCCTGACGCCGTGGACCTCGGCCTTCCAGCCGCAAATGCAGCGCAGGTCGTAGGTGTTCGGGTCGGTCGCCTTCCGCAGCGGCGCGACGGTGACGATGTGCTCGGTCATGACGCCATCTCCTCCTCGGCCTCGCGCCGGCCGACCTCGCGACCGACGTCAGTGGCCTGCTCTTCGCGCCACTCGGCCTCGGCGGAGCTCAGCAGCTCCCAGTTGTCCCCGATCGAGAGGTAGCGACCGGGGCGGAAGGCGAGGAGGTGCTCGCCGCGCCAGTCGATGAACAGGCGCCCCTTGTCGATCTCGAAGGTGAAGCCGAACGGGCGCTTGGCCTTGGGCGGCTCCGGCTGCTTGGTCCGGGTGATCGTGATGGCCATCCAGTGGCCGCACTCGTCGCAGGCGTAACGCTCGTCCTCGCCGGGCTCGACGATGACGCCGTGCCAGGCGTCGGTGCTCTTGCACTTCGGGCAGCTCTCGCCACCGAGGGGGATGTTGGTAGATGATGTGCTCACGGTTCTGACCTCTCGCCAGGTTGGAGCCGAGGCCCTGGCTAGGTGTTCACGCACCTGCTGGGGCCGCTCTACGTTAGAAACGCGATTGCGCCTCTATGACAAGTCGTAGTGCGAGCCGCCCTTCCGAAGGTCGGCAGGCGAGAGCAGCACCGTGATCCGCTTGGTGGCGGGCCACTCCAGCTCGGAGTTGATGATCGCCATCCGCACCCGGTCGCGGCCCTCGGCCAGCACGCTGTCGGCGCGACCGACCAGCGTCACCCCCACCAGACCCGGCGAGACGTCGGCCTGCACGTCGACCAGATGGCCGACCGCGCCGCGAAGCGCGACGCCGTGAGCTCGTGCGTACCCCATCACAGGCCCCTGACGTGCTCGACCAGCGCCGAGCCCCGGGGCGCATGCATCACCGCGACCAGATCGATCCGGATCCCGGGGGCTTGCGCATCGTGCTGCTGCAGCCAGGCCATCCCCAGCCGCTTCAACCGGTCGAGCTTGGTCTTGTCGACCGCCTCGTGTGGCGTCCCGCACCCGTCATGGCTGCGGGTCTTCACCTCGCAGACGACGAGCGTGTCGTCCTCGCGAAGGACCAGGTCGATCTCTCCGTCGGCGCACCGCCAGTTGCGGTCGAGCACGGTCATGCCGGCCTCGACCAGATACCTCTCGGCGACCGATTCGCCGTAGTTTCCCAGCGCGATCCGCGCTGGTGCCGTTGAACTCATCATGGACCTCCTGCCATTCGGCTTCGAGGTCCACACTCATCGCGAGCACCGACAATCCGAGTCGGTTCCAGGACGCCTGGGGATAACCCAGGATCGAGATCACCCTGTGGACGGCAACTGGCCCGAGGTCAGTCCAGCGGCTCGTCGATGTCGGTCGGATTGAGCGTCTCCACGTTCACGTCCTTGAAGGTGAGCACCTTGACCGCCTTCGCGAACCGGGCCGGCCGATACATGTCCCACACCCAGACGTCGTTCATCGACACCTCGAAGTAGACGTCACCCGAGTCCGTACGCGCCCGGACATCGACCTGGTTGCACAGGTAGAAGCGACGGTCGGTCTCGACGACGTACTTGAAGATGCCGACCACGTCGCGATACTCGCGGTAGAGGGTCAGCTCCATCTCGGTCTCGTACTTCTCGAGATCCTCCGCGCTCATGCCGCCGCTCGCTCGCGCTCGCTCATGTCACGACTCTAGAGCCAGTTCCCTCGTAGAACCGGGAAGACTCCACGAGCGCCGGTGATATGCCGAGGGTCCGAGGCGCTCGAGCGCGGCGATGTGGGCGGGCGCGGAGTAGCCCTTGTTGTCAGCCCACGCATAGTCAGGGTGCTCCTCGTGGAGCGCGACCATCAGCGCGTCGCGCGAGGTCTTCGCGAGGATCGAGGCGGCGGCGACCGCGGCGCACTTCATGTCTGCCTTGATCATCGTCGTCACCGGCGGCACCTCGACCTCCTCCACCATCGCGGAGACCTCACCGAAGAGCCCCTCCTGCACCGGTGGGGTCAGATAGTTGTGGTTGCCGTCGAGGAGCAGCGCCTCGGGACGTACGTCCAGGGCACCCAGCGCTCGCTGCCCCGCCAGCCGCATCGCCGCCATGATCCCGACCTCGTCGATCTCGGAGGCCAGGGCATGTCCGACGGCGGAGTCGACGGCCCAGCGGCGCACCTTCGGCGCGAGCAGCTCGCGGGCCTCGGGCGAAAGCAGCTTGGAGTCGCGTACGCCCTGGGGTGCTGTGCGGGTCGCCGCCGAGATCACCACGATCCCGATCGAGACCGGGCCGCAGAGAGCACCCCGCCCCACCTCGTCGACGGCGCCGAGATGGGTGATGCCATCGCGAAGCATGGCACGCTCGACTCTCAAGGTAGGCGCACTGCTCACTGTGACGGCACGTCCTCGAAGCTCTTGGGCCGGTGGATCCACTTCGCGCGGTCCAGCGGCCAGCCCAGCGCGACGACCTTGCCGACCACGTTGTCCTCCGGCACCCAGGGGACCATCGCGCAGTCGGTCTCCTTGGCCGTGCACATGTGCACCGTCGAGTCGGCGGAGTTGGCCCGGTTGTCGCCCATCACGAACAACGACCCGGCGGGCACGGGACCGACCTCCCAGTGGCGGGTGCCGGGCATCGGCCCGAAGCACTCGCCCTCCTTGTTGGGGCGGCCGCATCTGGTCTGGGATGGCCGGGCGTACACCTCGTCGATTGGGACGCCGTTGACGATCAGTCGGCCCTGCTTGTCGCAGCACTCGATGACGTCGCCGGAGACCCCGATCACGCGCTTCACCAGATGGCCGCCCTCGGGATAGAGGCCGATGACGGCGAGCGTCTTGCCGAGTACGTTCTCCGGGCCGGCGGACTCATCGGCACCGAGCCACGAGCCGGGGTCGGAGAAGACCACGACGTCACCGCGCCGGGGTGTGCCCGAGAGCCAGTAGGAGGGCTTCTCCACCAGCACCCGGTCGTCGGTCGCCACCGACGGACCACCCTGCAGGGCTGGCTCCATGGACTCGGAGGGGATGTAGAAGGCCTGAACGAACAGGGCCTTCACGATGATCGCGACCAGCACTGCCAGCACGACCAGGACGATGCCCTCCTGCCAGGCCGACAGCCGGGGCTTGGCCTCCTCCTCGCGGCGCGGACCGGGTCCCGGGCGATGCTGCTCGGGGGCTCGGCGAGGAGCCTGGGGCGAAGACGAGAACGACCGCGATCCCCCTGTCTCGGGCCCGTCCCAACGGGCCTGGGGCCCGACGCCGACGGAGGGATCGCGGTCGTTCGAAGTCACGCGGTGAGTCTAGAGACTCCCTCCACAACGAGCCTCATCGACTCGCAATGCTCAGGAAACCCTCAGACCTCCCGGCTCACGCCTCGCGGCGCTCCTTGATCTTCGCCTTCTTGCCGCGCAGGTTGCGCAGGTAGTAGAGCTTCGCGCGACGGACGTCACCACGGGTGACGACCTCGATCTGCTCGAAGATCGGCGAGTGCAGCGGGAAGGTGCGCTCGACGCCCACACCGAAGGAGACCTTGCGGACGGTGAAGGTGCGGCCGATGCCGGCCCCGTGGATGCGGATCACGACGCCCTGGAAGACCTGGACGCGGGACCGGTTGCCCTCGACGACCTTGACGTGGACCTTGACGGTGTCACCGGCGCGGAACGCCGGCAGGTCGTCACGCTTGGCGGCGTTGCCGACCTCAGCGAGTACGTTGCTCATCTTTTCTCCTCACGCTCGCCACAGGTCGATCGCGGTCATCAATGCCCTGGTCAGGGCGATCTTTGGCGGTGGCCCAGCCGCACTGGCCGGCGGCGCACGGCTCCCCCTGTGGCAGGAGCCTGGCGCGACACCTCCGGGTGTCTTCTTCGGAGCGTGCTTTCGGCCGACTGGACCGGCCCACAAGTCTGCCACAGCGCCATGGACCGCCGAGAATCGAGACGACCGAGCGAGGTCGAGCGGCGAGACGACCGGAGCGAGGTCGAGCGGCGAGCTTGCTCGTCCGTTCGCGCCGAGCGAGGGAGTAACCCCGCGAAGCACGAAGACGTACGCAGCACCCGCTGACGTGGAAGGATGCGTCCGTGACCGATACCGACTGGGCACCGCACACCTACGTGACGCGACCCTATCGGCAGCGGATCCCGCGCGGCCCCCGCGCGGACCGGATGCTCCGTGAGGTGACGGTGGCGCTGCCGCCCCACATCGCCGACCTCGACCTCGCCCTGGAGCGGCCGGTGGCGGCGATGACGACCGCCAGCGCGGGCGCGCTACGTCACCTCGACCTGGTCCACGGGCGGACGATGGCCGGCCTCAACCACCTGCAGCTGCGCACCGAGGCGATCGACTCCTCCAAGATCGAGCACGTCGAGGCCAGCCTGGCCGACTACGGACGGGCGCTGCTGGGGATCGGAGCCAACGCCTCTGCGATCTCGATGGCCTCCGCCACCCAGGCGATGGAGCGGCTGATCCGGGAGGCCGACACCACCCGCAAGATCACCTCCGACGCGATCTTGCGCGCTCACGGCGACCTGTTCGGCCGTCACCCCGATGAGGCGGCCACGGCGGGCAGGTTCCGCACCGTCCAGAACTGGGTCGGCGGCTCCGACTACGCACCCCGGGACACCCTCCACGTGCCGCCCCCGCCGGAGACGGTCGTCGACTACATCGAGGACCTGGTCGCCTTCGCGAACCGGGACGATCTCGCTCCCATCGCCCAGGCGGCGATCGCGCACGCCCAGTTCGAGTCGATCCACCCCTTCATCGACGGCAACGGCCGCATCGGTCGAGCCCTCATCCACGCCGTCCTCCGCCGGCGTCGTGCCTCCCGCCACCTGGCCGTGCCGATCGCGTCGGCACTCGTCGCCCACCGCGACCGCTACTTCGCCGCTCTCGACGACTACCGCGCCGGCACCGCGGCCACGATCATCGCGATGCTCGCCGCCTCGACGACCATCGCCACGACCGAGTCGTGGAAGACCGCCGAAGCGCTGGACCGGATCCGGCGCGGCTGGGGCGGGGCCGCCGGCGACCCACGGCCGGGGTCTGCTGCGTACCGTCTTCTCGACCTGCTCACCGAGGAACCCATCATCAACGCCCCTCTCGTCGCCGAGCGCCTCGACCTCGAGGAAACCACCGAGACCATCGAGGCTCTGGAGCGGGCCGGCGTCCTCGTCGGCGCGAAGCGCAGCCGCCGCTCCCCCGTGTGGCTCACCCCGGCGGTCCTGGGTGAGGTCGAGGACCTCAGCGCCCGCATCCAGCACCAGGCCCGGCAGCTGCCGTACGGGCCGCGGTAGGTCTCGTACGCTGCGAAGCCCGCCCCGGCGAACCAGGACGGGCCTCGCAGCCGAGGTGATCGATCAGCCGAGCTCGGAGTAGCCCGGCTCGTGGAGAACGGTGTCGATACCGGCGACCTCGTCCTCCTCCTTGGCGCGGAAGCCGATGGTCTTCTCGATCGCCATGCCGATGACGAAGGCCACCACGAACGAGAAGGCGATCACGGTGAGCGAGGAGAGAACCTGGGCGCCGAGCAGCTTGAAGCTGCCGCCGAAGACCAGGCTTCCACCGGTGAGCGCCTCGATGCCGAAGATGCCGACCCAGATGCAGCCGATGAACCCGGCGACGAGGTGGATCCCGACGACGTCGAGGGTGTCGTCGAAGCCGAGCTTGAACTTGAGCTCCACGGCCAGGGCGCAGATGGCACCGGCGACGAGGCCGAGGACGAGGGCCCAGACCGGGCTGACGAACGCACAGGCTGGCGTGATGGCGACCAGACCGGTGACGATGCCAGACGCGGCGCCGACGGCGGTCGGCTTGCCGTCCTTGAACTGCTCCACGACGATCCAGCCGATCAGGGCAGCTGCCGGGGCGATGATCGTGTTGATGAAGATCAGCGAGGTCTGACCCTCGTCAGCACCGAAGACACCGGTGTTGAAGCCGAACCAGCCGAACCACAGGATCGCGGCGCCGATCAGCACGAGCGGTACGTTGTGAGCGACCGTCTCCTCCTTGGAGAAGCCGACCTTGCGACGGCCGAGCACGAGCGCCAGGGCGAGCGCCGCGGCACCGGCCGACTGGTGGATCACGGTGCCGCCGGCCCAGTCGAGGGAGCCCCCGAGGCCGTAGACGTTGTTGGCGAGCCAGCCGTAGAAGTTGCCCTCGGCGTCGACGCCCCAGATCCAGCGGAAGGTCGGGAACACCACGAGGGTGGAGAAGAAGACCGCGAAGATCATCCACGGCCAGAAGCGCGCACGGTCAGCGACCGCACCCGAGACCAGCGCGACGGTGATGATGCAGAAGGCGACCAGGAAGGCGTGTCCGCCGAAGAGGTTGCCGGCGTCACCGCTGCCCGCCGTGGCGACCAGGTCGGTCATCCCGAAGTCCTCGAACGGGTTGCCGAAGAGCTTGGTGCCACCGCTGGTGCCGTTGCCGGCGATACCGGTGCCGCCGTAGAGGACGTAGAGGATCGTGACGACGGCCATCGAGCCGAAGCTCAACATCATCATCGAGACGACGGACTTGGCTTTCACCAGACCGCCATAGAAGAAGGCGAGGCCGGGGGTCATGAAGATGACCAGGGCCGCGCACAGGAGTTGCCATGCTAGTTCGACAGACATTCAGTGCCTCATAGAAGTCTCGGGACCGGGCTGTGACGTCACGCGAGCCACGTCGCTCGTCGTACGTATTGCCCGGAATCGTCGCGATGCTTCGTTTCAGAGACCGATGCCTGGTGTTACAGGGAAGTAACAGTGTTGCCGGTTGTCGATCCGCTAGCGGCGAGATCCATGGGTCTTCGTCAAGATGACGGCGCCCGGCGGGGCATCGAGATCCCGGCGCAAGCGGAATCCCGCCTTCTTGTAGATCCGGTGGTTACGCTCGCTCTTGGCGCCGGTGAAGAGCTGGTGGGTCCTGGTGCCGGCCGGAGCGACCGCCTGGATGTGGTCCAGCAACTGGCGGCCGAGACCGCGTCCCTGCATGTCCGGGGCGGTCATCAGCCGTCCGATCTCCCAGACGTCACCGATGAGTCGGGCCCGGACCGAGCCGACCAGCCGCCCGGCGGAGCGGACGACGTAGACGTCGTGGGTCTCCAGCGCGCGCACGGTGTCCTCCAGCGACTCGTGCAGCGGCGGGATCGGGACCCCGGGGTTGTCGTGCATCTCCTGCACCCAGCAGGCGAGCTGCAGCGTGTGCAGCTCCGGCACGTCGGCGCGTACGGCGGGCACGATCTCCCACTTCTCCCCCTCACCGAGCCCGGCCGCCTGGGAGGCGTGGAGCAGGTCGGGGCGGCGTACGGAGGTCCGGACGACCGCCTGCTCGTGGCGCCACTGCGCGATGCGCTTGTGGTCGCCGCTCAGCAGGACCTTCGGGACCTCGAGATCACGCCAGGTCGCGGGCTTGGTGTAGACCGGATACTCCAGAAGGCCGTCCTCGTGGGACTCCTCGAGGAGCGACTCGGCATTGCCCATGAAGCCGGGAAGAAGACGTACGACGGCCTCCGTGATCGCCATGGCGGCGACCTCTCCCCCGTTGAGCACGTAGTCGCCCAGGGAGATCTCGCGGACCTCGGCCCGGGTGGCGGCGTGGTCGAGCACGCGCTGGTCGATGCCCTCGTAGCGGCCGAGCAGGAAGACCAGCCGGTCGCGGGTCGACAGCTCGCGGGCCAGCGCCTGGGTGAACGGCTCCCCACTGGGGGTCGTCACGATGACGGTCGCGCCGTCGATCGCCAGCTCGTCGAACGCCTCACCGAACGGCTCCGGCTTCATCACCATCCCGGCGCCACCGCCGTAGGGGGTGTCGTCGACGGTGCGGTGCTTGTCGTGCGCCCACGCCCGCAGGTCGTGGACCTGGAGGTCCAGCAGGCCGGACTCGATCGCCTTGCCCGGCAGGCTCAGCCGCAGCGGCGCGAGATAGTCGGGAAAGATGGTGAGGTAGTCGAGCCTCACTTGACCGCGTCCTCGTCATCGTCCTCGGCGAACGGCGTGACCAGGCCGGGCCGGTCGGCGATGACGACCTTCCTCTCGGCGAGGTCGACGACGGGCACCAGCGCCTTCACGAACGGCACCAGCGCGTCGCGGCGGTCAGGCGTACGGATCGTCAGCAGGTCCTGGGCACCGCCGTGGACGAGCGCCTTCACCGTGCCCAGCTCGCGGCCCTCCTCGTCGAAGGCGTTCAGGCCGATGAGCTGATGGTCGTAGTACTCGTCGGGGTCCTCGGGGGTCTCCTCGGCCGGTACGTCGGCGAAGAGCAGGGTCCCGCGAGCGGCCTCGGCCTCGTTGCGGTCGGTGATCTCCTCGAAGGCGACCTGGAGCACCTGCCCGTGCCAGCGGGCGCCCTCGACGGTCAGCTGCTCGGCGGCGTACGCCGATCCCTTCGGCGGCTGCGCCCGCAGCACCGTTCCCTCGGCGAACCGCCGGTCAGGCTCGTCGGTGCGCGCCTCGACGGTCACGAACCCACGGATCCCATGCGGCTTGCCGATCCGTCCGACCAGCACCTCGATCAACTCCACGAGGTGAGCCTAGAGGGTGGCGTGCGTCGGGCTGAACTCCTCGGTGCGGGCGGCCGAGCCGGGTGTAACACGCTGTTCGTAGGTCTATCCGGTCGTTATAAAGGGCGAGTAGTCCTACGAACGACGTGTTACACGCGACCCGGTCGCCGAAATGAGCAACGGGCGCCACCCCCGAAGGAGTGGCGCCCGTTGTGCGTTGATGCAGCCGGTGCTCAGCGACCGCCGTCGACGTCGACGAAGTCGATCCGCGCGCCGCCCTTGCCGGCCAGCGCCGAGACGACGGTGCGGAACGCGCTGGCGGTGCGACCGCCGCGGCCGATCACCTTGCCGAGGTCGTCGGGGTGGACCCGGACCTCGAGGACGGAGCCGCGACGAAGCTGCTTGTCGCGCACGCTCACCTCGTCCGGGTTGTCGACGACTCCTCGGACGAGGTGCTCGAGAGCTTCAGCGAGCATGCTGCTCAGGCCTCGGCCTCAGCGGCGGCCGGGGTCTCCTCGGCCTTGGGCTCCTCGGCCTTGGGCTCCTCGGCCTTGGGCTCCTCGGCCTTCGGCTCCTCGGCCTTCGGCTCCTCGGCCTTCGGCTCTTCGGCCTTGGGCTCCTCGACCTTCTCGGCCTTCTCGTCCTTCTTGGCCTTCTTGGTGACAGCCTCGGAACCAGCCGACGCGTGCGCCTCGGCGAGAGCCTTGTTGAAGAGCTCGAGCTTGTCGGGCTTCGGCGCGGCGTGCCGCAGCGTGCCCTCGGCGCCCGGGAGGCCCTTGAACTTCTGCCAGTCGCCGGTCACCTTGAGGATCGCCTCGAGAGCCGGGGTCGGCTGGGCGCCGACGCCGAGCCAGTACTGGGCGCGCTCGGAGTCGACCTGGATGAAGCTCGGCTCCTCCTTGGGACGGTAGAGACCGATCTCCTCGATGACAGCGCCGTCACGCTTCTTGCGCGAGTCGACGATGACGATGCGGTACTGCGGAACCCGGATCTTGCCCAGGCGCTTCAAGCGGATCTTGACAGCCACTGTTGGTGGTATTCCTTTGGAATCGAATATGGGTGAAGAGGCCCGTGTCGGTGTGGGGACACCCGTCAGGCAACTTCGGCGGGCACTGCTGCGCTGGGTGAGAGGGTCCCTGCGCACAGGACACACGTCTCAGTTTGCCAGAGGTCCCCGGAACCGACGAAATCTCAGCCCGGTCAGGCGTAGATCCTCCCCCGGAGTACGACGGCAGCCGGCCGCGCGAGGACGGTGAGGTCCTCGAGGGGGTTGGTGTCGTAGACGACGAAGTCGGCGGGGTCGCCCTCGGCGAGGCCGGGGTTGTGGCCGAGCCAATCCCGGGCACGCCAGGAGGCGGCACCGAGGACGACGTCGGCCGGAAGACCGAGCCGGTGCATGGCGAGGATCTCCGTCGGGAGGACGCCGTGCAGCTGGTCCCCCGCACCGTCGGAGCCCGCGTAGAGAGCGACCCCTGCCTCGTAGGCGCTCATGATCGTCTCGCGACGGCGCGTGTAGAGGTCCTCCATGGTGGCGGCGTACGTCGGGAACTTGGGTGCCGCGGCGGCGGCCAGGTCGGGGAAGATCTCCAGCTGGGCGACGGTCGGGACCAGCGCGGTCCCCTGCTCGGCCATCGTCTCGACGAGGTCGGGGGTCAGCCCGGTGCCGTGCTCGATGCAGTCGATGCCGGCCTCGATCAACCCGGGCAGCACCTCGCTGCCGAAGCAGTGCGCCGTCACGCGGGCGTCGTTGTCGTGGGCGACCTTGATCGCCTCGGCGAACGACTCGGCGGGGAAGGACGGCTTCAGGTCTCCCTCGGCACGGTCGATCCAGTCCCCTACGAGCTTGACCCAGCCGTCCCCGGAGCGGGCCTGCCGCTCGACGGCCTCGGTGAGGCCGTCGGGCTCGACCTCGTCGGCGTAGTTGCGCATGTAGCGCTTCGTACGTCCGATGTGGCGGCCGGCGCGGATCAGCCGGGGCAGGTCGTCGCGGGACTGGACCCAGCGGGTGTCGGCGGCGGAGCCGGCGTCGCGCAGGAGCAGCGCGCCGGCGTCGCGGTCGGCGATCGCCTGGGCCTCGGCGGTCTCCTGGTCGACGGCGCCGTCGGGCCCGAGGCCGACATGGCAGTGGGCGTCGACGAGACCGGGCACGATCCAGCCCGACGCACCGGTCTCCGCCCCCGACGGCCGCTCGTAGGTGATGCGGCCGTCGAGGACG
Organism: Nocardioides sp. NPDC006273; assembly: GCF_040613495.1. Taxonomy (NCBI): domain Bacteria; kingdom Bacillati; phylum Actinomycetota; class Actinomycetes; order Propionibacteriales; family Nocardioidaceae; genus Nocardioides; species Nocardioides sp. NPDC006273. The sequence continues at coordinate 128,964 of NZ_JBEXSD010000003.1, forward strand.
TAGAGGTCAAGCACCTCTCCATCGGGAAGGACCGGGCCGGAGAAGCGCAGAGCAGTCATGTGACGCAGATTACCTACTTCGAGCCAGTCCCTGCAGGCACCTTCACCCCGGCCGCCTCGAGGATCGGGAAGTGCTGGGCGAGCGGAATGACCTGACCGGTGACGACATTGTTGTCGTCCCACCCGATGGAGGTCGGTACGCCGACGAGCTCCCCGTCGTCGTTGACTGCCGCGCCACCGGAGTTGCCGCTGGAGATCCGGGCGGTGACGTCGAAGACGGCCCGCTCCTCCCCTTCGAACGAGAGGATGGTCGCCACGTTGCCCTCCGCGACGGTCGGCGGCTGGAAGAGCACGCCCTTCTTGTCCGCGAAGCTCTCCTTCGGCAGCATCGGGAAGCCGATGGTGGCGATGTAGTCGCCGCGGTCGACCGCATCGGAGTCGCCGAGCGAGATCGTCGGCAGGTCCAGCGAGGACGGGTTCACCGGGTCGCCGTTGCCGTCGGCGATGATCTGCACGACCGCGCTGTCGACCTCGCCGTCGGACTCGATGACCTTGGCGATGTAGTCGGGCTCGCCGACCTTGTAACCCTCGGCCGGATCGGTCATGTGGATGTTGACGACCTCGGGCGAGACGTCGCCTCTGGCGGCGTACTCCGGGATCTTCGCCGGGTCGGCGACGTGCGCGTTGGTGAGGATCTTGCCGTCCGCGGTGACGATCGACCCCGATCCCATCGCGATGGTGTCCTCAGTCGGCGCGTAGGTGATCCAGACGGCTGCCCGCTGCGCGCTGTTGAGCTCGTCCTTGGTCAGGCCGGTGTCCTGGGCTGCCGAGTCGCCGCCGGGGACCACGAACATCGCCACCACCAGTCCGATGACCACCACCGCGGCTGCGGCCCCGATCCCGCCCCACATCAGGAGCTTGTTGCGGCGCTTCGCGGCCGCACGAGCGACCTCGACCTCGGCGGCGTAGATGGGGATGACCTTGAGGATCTCGCCGGCGACCGGGTGCCCGAGGCGGATCTCGGTCTCCTCGTCGATCTCCTGCCTGACCAGCGGCTTCCCCTTGAGGAACGAACCGGTCTGGGAGCCGTTCTCGAAGGTCCAGCCGCCGGGCGTGGCCACCAGCCGGGCGTGCTGGCGAGAGACGCCTTGGTCCTCCAGAACGACCGAGTTGTCGGCCGCGCGGCCGATGGTCACCGTGACCGGGTGACGGAAGCGGTGCTCCTTGCCCTCGGCGACCAGCAGCAGGTCGGGGCCGCTCGGCTCGGTCGGTGGCTGCCCGGGAGCTGACGGGCGTGCCATCCCGGGCGCGATCGTCATCTCAGAGATCCCGTCGTCCGCCGACTGAGCCGGGGGCGCGGGCGGCCGGTGGCTCGGCGCTGCAGGAGCCGCTGCCGGCATCCCCGAGGGCGGGGCCATGGTGGCGCCCGGCCCGGCAAACCCCGTCGGTGGAGGCGGCGGCGCCGGCGCCTGGGCACGCGGAGCACCCGCCGCCACCGGCGCGTCGTCGAGGGTGACGGTGATCGTCGAGCCCGGTCCCGCCGGGCCGAGCTGGATCTGCGTCGCCCCGGTCAACGGCACCTCGGAGACACGGTTTCCGGCGACGTACGTCCCTCCGGCGGAGCCCACGTCGACCAGCTTCCAGCCGGAAGGGTCCGGACGGAGCTCGGCATGAGCACGCGAGACCGAGGTGGACGCGAGCACCACGTCAGCGTCGATCGAGCGCCCGATCCGGACGATCTTGTCGGGCGGGAAGCTGAGCGCACGTCCCGATACGTCTACGCGAAGCGTCTGCATGGACGAATCATGCACCGAAATGGCCCGATCCCCGCGTCGCGAATCGAAGATTCGGCGAACTCGACCCAACCAGTTTCCGTCTGGCGCCGTCCCGAGACCGTGTCCGAAAGCAAACGGCGGTTCCCAGCCCCTATCGGCGACGTCGAACAGCTCCGGGGCGCCGACTCAGATCTGGTCGAGCAGCCAGCTGGGACCCAGCGCCGTCGCCCCGCCGCAGCGCGCCTGCAGCATCCGGTCGGCGCTCACCAGCGTCACCCGGTCCCCCTTGCCGACAGCCTCCCGGACGACCTCGACGATCGCGGCGTCGCCGTCCTTGGGAGCGTGCACGGTGCGGACGTGGGCGTCCTTGCCCGGACGTACGCCGCCCTTGGCCTGTCCCTCCAGGACCAGGACGACCTGGTCGTGCGGGAGGTCGGCCACGAGCAGTGCTTCGTGGAGCCGGCGGGCAGCCCCCGCGCGGTCCTTCCACCACCCATCCGGGCGGGCACCGACGACGTTGGCGCCGTCGACGACCAGGACCGTCGCCACCCGAGCCTCGGCTACTTGAGGAACTTGGAGAAGTCCGCCGGCAGGTTGAGATCGGCGGCAGCCTTCTCGTAGTCGACGTCCTCGCCACCCGGCATCCCGAACGGGTTGGCAGCGGCCGGCTTCTTCTCGGCCTCGGCCTTGGCCTGCTGGGCGGCCTTGGCCGGGTTGCCGGACTTGCGCGCGCCCTTGCCCTTCTTCTTCTGGGCGACCTGCTTGGCACCAGCACGCTTGCCGAAGCCGGCACCGGGCGCGCCGGGCATCCCGGGCATGCCGCCGCCGGAGGCGAGCTGCTTCATCATCTTCGACGCCTCGGTGAAGCGCTGGATCAGCTGGTTGACGTCGGAGACCTGGCGGCCCGAGCCCTTCGCGATGCGGGCGCGGCGGGAGCCGTCGAGGATCTTCGGGTTGGCGCGCTCGGCCGGCGTCATCGACTGGATGATCGCCTGAATCCGGTCGATCTCGCGCTCGTCGAAGTTGTCGAGCTGGTCGCGGAACTGGCCCATCCCCGGCAGCATGCCCATCAGCTTCGACATCGAGCCGAGCTTGCGCAGCTGCTGCATCTGCTTGAGGAAGTCCTCGAGCGTGAACTCGCCGGTCGCGATCTTGGCCGCGTCCTGCTGGGCCTGCTCCTGGTCGAAGGTCTTCTCGGCCTGCTCGATCAGGGTCAGCATGTCGCCCATGTCGAGGATCCGGCCGGCCATCCGGTCGGGGTGGAACAGGTCGAAGTCGGTCATCTTCTCGCCGTTGGAGGCGAACATGACCGGCTTGCCGGTGATCTCGACGATCGAGAGCGCGGCGCCACCGCGGGCGTCACCGTCGAGCTTGGTCAGGACGACGCCGTCGTAGCCGACGCCGTCGAGGAAGGCCTGGGCGGTGTTGACCGCGTCCTGACCGATCATCGCGTCGACGACGAAGAGAACCTCGTCGGGGTTGACCGCCGCCTTGATGTCGGCGGCCTGCCTCATCAGCTCCTCGTCGATGCCGAGACGGCCGGCGGTGTCGACGATGGCCACGTCGTGAAGCTTGCGCTTGGCCTCCTCGACGGCGTCACGGGCGACGTCGACGGGGTTTCCGACACCATTGCCCGGCTGAGGCGCATAGACCGGGACGCCGACGCGCTCACCGTTGACCTGGAGCTGGTTGACCGCGTTGGGCCGCTGCAGGTCGGCGGCCACGAGCAGGGGCGTCTTGCCCTGCTCCTTCAGCCACAGCGCGAGCTTCGCGGCCAGGGTGGTCTTACCGGCACCCTGCAGACCGGCGAGCATGATGACGGTCGGGCCGGTCTTCGCGTAGCGGAGCCGGCGGGTCTCGCCACCCAGGATCGTGACCAGCTCGTCGTTGACGATCTTGACGATCTGCTGGGCGGGGTTCAGCGCCTGGCTGACCTCTTCGCCGCGCGCCCGCTCCTTGACCCGGCCGACGAACTCGCGCACCACCGGCAGCGCGACGTCGGCCTCGAGCAGCGCGATCCGGATCTCGCGAGCGGTGGCATCGATGTCGGCATCGGTGAGGCGGCCCTTGCCCCGGATGTTCTTGAACGTCGTGGCGAGCCGGTCGGAGAGCGTGGCGAACAAAGCGGTCCTTCAGCAGAGTGGTTGTCCTGCCAAGACTAACGAACAGTTGTACGCCGCACGGCATCCGGCAGGGTGAATACTGACCGAGATAGCTCGGTCAGGGCTCACTTCCCTCGTGGAGCTCCGCGAAGGAAGCGCACGCTCACCGAGTTACCTCGGTCAGCATTCGAGCGCCGCGCGCACCGCATGGGCCGCCTCGGCGGCCCGCTGCTCGGCGAGGGCTCCGGCCGAGGCTTCCTGGAGATAGAACACGTCGACGGCCTGCGGGCCGAGGGTGGAGATGTGGGCGGAGCGGACGGCGATCTCCATGCGTGCCAGCGCGGCGGCGACGGTGTAGACGACCCCGGGGCGGTCGACGGTGCGCACCTCGAGCACGGTGGCCTTGCTGGAGGCCTCGGGACGCACCTCGATCGAGGGCTCGCTCCCCCGCGCGGCCGCGCTCGGCGCCAGCCGGGCAGCCGGGTCGAGGCGGCCCTCGGTGATGGCGGAGAAGCGGGTGCGCAGCACCGCGGCGTCGACATAGGAGTCGTCGAGGTCCCACACGCTGACCCCGAAACCTCCCTGCGACCAGGCGCGACACGCTCGCACCGGGAGCCGCGCGACGGCGAAGGTGGCCGCCAGGTCGGCGAGCAGGCCGAGCCGATCGGGCGCGATCGCCCACACCCGGGCACCGTCGGCGAGCGGCTCGGCACGGAATGAGGTCGAGCCCGAACGTACGCTCTCGGGGATCTCCACCGCGGCCTGTGGCCGCTCGCCCGCAGCGATGCCGGTGTCGAGGGCGCGCGCGGCCCGGCGGGCGACGTCGAGGACGAGGCGGGCCCGCCAGCTGGTCCAGGCCTGGGGGCTGGTCGCACGCGCGTCGGCCTCGGTGAGCGCGGTGAGCAGCGCGAGCGCCTCCGCCTCGCCCATCGTGTCGACCACGAGATCGACGGTGGCCGGGTCGTCGGGGTCACGCGTGGTCGCGGTCGTCGAGAGCAGCAGATGCTGGCGCACCAGCAGTGAGATCAGGGCGACCTCGTCGTCGGGGAATCCCATCCGGGTGGCGATCCGGCGGGCAATCGGTTCGCCAGCGACGCAGTGCTCGGTCAAGGAGCCCTTGCCGATGTCGTGGAGCAGCGCCGCGACCAGCAGCACGTCGGGACGGGCCACCCGCGGCAGCAGCGCGACCGCCTCGATGCAGGTCTCGATGGTGTGTCGGTCGACGGTGAAGCGGTGGATGATCGAGGCGTGCGGGAGCAGCCGGATCCGCTCCCACTCGGGCAGGATCCGCGAGACCGCGCCGGTCTCCTCCAGGGTCTCCCAGACTGCGAGCAGCCCGCACCCGGCGCCCACCAACCGTACGAAGATCCGACGCGCCTCCTCGGGCCACGGATCGGGCAGTGCCGGGGTCTCCCGGGCCAGTCGTGCCGCGGTCGGCGGTGCCAGCGCGACGCCGTGCTCGGCGGCCAACGCCGAGGCCCGCAGCAGCATCAGCGGGTCCCGCGCCGGACGAGCCCCCGGCGCGAGCACCACCTCGCCCGAGGCGAGCGCCAGACCATGGCCGAGCGGCGCGAGCCGCGGGCGGCGCGGCGCACCGGGACGCGAGCGCTCCAGGACCCCGTCCACCCGCCGCCAGGCCAGCCGGGACAGATGGGTGAGCCGGCGGCCGATGGTGCGTACGTGGGCCTGCGCGGTGCGCCCGTCGGCCAGCTCGAGCCGCTCGGCGAGCTGGTCCCACATCTCCGGCACGACCCGGTCGGAGGAGCGGCCGGCGATCTCCTGCACGTGGTCACGCACGTCGAGCATCGCCCGGCGCGAGGTCTCCAGGTCGACCGCGGGCACGTCGATCAGCCAGGTCGCCACGATCGCCTTGATCACCACCGCGTCCCGCAGCCCGCCGTACATCTCCTTCAGGTCCGGCACCGAGACGTGCGCGAGCTCGCCGGCGCGCCGGTGACGCTCGTTGCTCATCGTCCGCAGCTCAGGAAGCAGCGCGCGGGCGTGCTTGCGCCAATGCGCCAGCATCGTCGTACGCAGCCGCAGCACGAGCCCGCGGTCGCCAGCCAGGTGCCGGATGTCGAGCAGCCCGAGGGCGACCCGGAGGTCACCGGTCGAGGCCTCGAGCATCTCGGAGAACGAGCGCACCGAGTGGTCGAGCTTCGGCGCGGCGTCCCAGAGCGGATACCAGACCTGCTCGGCCACCGACCCCGGCGAGACGGCGTCGTCGTGCACGAGGACCACGTCCCAGTCGGAGAAGGGCGCGAGCTCGCCGCGCCCGTACCCTCCGACGGCGACCAGGGCGACCCCGACCTCGGGGCCGCCCGCCGCGGCGTACGCCTCGACGCACTGTGCATCGGCCTCAGCGGTGCGCGCCGCCCGGCCCTCAGCGGTCACGCCGTCCCCCTGACGCGAATCTCAGATGGCGTCGTCGTCGCGGTCGCCGGTGCGTACCCGGACGATGGTCTCCAGCGGGGAGACCCAGACCTTGCCGTCACCGATGCGCTCGGTCTTCGCCGAGGTCTCGATGGCGCTGACCACCGACTCGACCTCTTCGTCGGGCACGGCGATCTCGATGCGGATCTTCGGCACCAGGGCGACGTCGTACTCAGCACCGCGGTAGACCTCGGTGTGACCCTTCTGCCGGCCGTAGCCGGAGACCTCGGAGACGGTCATGCCGGTGACACCGACAGCCTCGAGGGCGACGCGGACGTCCTCCCACTTGTGGGGTTTGATCACTGCGGTGACGAGCTTCATTTCTCTCCTCCGGTGGGATTCGACGGACCGACACTCGGACGAAGCTTAATGGTCGCGGGCCGGTGGACCGGCGCCGACCGGCGATCAGAGGGCCTCGACGTCCCGCGCACCGGTGCGTACGCGGACGACCGAGTCGATCGGACTGAGCCAGACCTTCCCGTCGCCGATCCGTCCGGTCTGGGCCGCCTTCACGACGAGCCCGACGACGTCCTCGGCGTCCTGGTCGTCCACCACGATCTCGATGCGGATCTTCGGCACCAGGGCGACGTCGTACTCAGCACCGCGGTAGACCTCGGTGTGACCCTTCTGCCGGCCGTAGCCGGAGACCTCTGAGACGGTCATCCCGGTCACGCCGAAGGCTTCCAGGGCCTCGCGCACGTCCTCCCACTTGTGGGGTTTGATCACTGCGGTCACGAGCTTCACGAGCGGGAGCCTCCAGAGGTCGTCGATCCTGCCATCTTCGCTGCCACCCTCACCCGGAGAAGTTTCGACACCCTGACACGTCTGTCTCCAGCGTGTAACGGAGCGTTTCCCTGTACGTCGCCGAAGCATAGGAACAGCTGACAAATCACCCGTGCCGGACCCGCGTGGCGCCGCCAAAGGTCGCTACCCTCGTCGCATGTCGCACTACGCCGTCGAGATCGACCTCGATCACCGCAACACCAGCCACGTGCAGGTCCTCGACCTGGCTGAGTCGGCCCCGTCGGCGGGCAGCGGGAAGAAGGTCCTCGATGTCGGCTGCTGGACCGGCGAGGTCGGCCGGATCCTCACCGAGCGCGGCTGCACCGTCACCGGCATCGAGCTCGACCGCGAGGCCGCGAGCCTGGCCGAGAAGGTCCTGGAGAAGGTGATCGTCGCCGATCTCGACGCGACGCCGCTGACCGAGCTCGTCGAGCCCGGCTCGTTCGACGTGGTGATCTTCGCCGACGTCCTGGAGCACCTCACCGACCCTCGGGCCGCTCTCGAGCAGGCCCGTGACCTGCTCGCCCCGGACGGCAGGGTGGTCATCTCGATCCCCAACGTGACCCATGGCTCGGTCCGCCTCGCGCTGCTCCAGGGCCGCTGGCAGACCACCGACACCGGCCTCCTGGACCGCACCCACATCAAGTTCTACTCCCGTGAGGGTCTGCTCGCGCTCTTCGCCGAGGCCGGCTACGCCGTCGAGGACCTGCGCGGCACCACCGCCGACCCGCTCAACGTCGAGGTCGCGGTCGACCCGGGGCCGCTGCCCGACGTGGCCGTGGAGTGGGTGCGCCAGCAGCCCGACGCGCTGGTCTACCAGTTCCAGCTCTCCGCCCGCCCGCTCGCCGACGGCGAGCTCGCGCCGGCCCCGCCCGAGCTCGCCCAGGCCGCCCCGGCCGACGAGGTCAGGATCCGCGACGTCCACACCAGGAGGTTCGAGGAGGCCACCCGCTCCCGGCTGGCCACCCGCGACCACATCCTCGGCATCCAGGCCTCCGCCAACTCGGCCCAGGCCCGGGTCGGCTCCCTCTCCAAGCAGCTGCGCGAGGCCCGCGAGGTCAACCGGCGTCGCCGCGAGCGCATCGAGCGGCTGCGCGGCAGGGTCGCCGGCCTCGAGGCCGACCTGACCTACGCCACCCGCCACCCGGTGCGGAACTTCTGCCGCCGGGTCATCCGCCGGCTCCGCCGCGCTGCCCAGGGCTGAGCGACCGCCGACTCGGCGCAACTGTCCCGAGATTCGACGCCGAGTCGGCTCGTCCTGACCAAGATCTCGGCCGAGTCGGCTCGTTACAACGCGCCGACTCGGCGAGGATTCTGGTCAGTTTGCGCCGACTCGGCGAGGTCACGCGGGACAGATGCGCCGGGTCAGCGGACTCCGTTGGAGTAGGCCTCGCGTACGTCCATGTAGTTGCCCCAACGGTTGTTGATGAAGTCCTTCTCCCAGTCGTGGACCGCGTTGTCGCGGCTGATCGACTCGAAGTGGAAGAGGACGACGTCGTGGAGCCAGACCAGCCGCAGGCCGAGCGAGCGGCGGACCTTCAGAGACAGGTCGACGTCGTTGTAGTTGATCGGCAGGCGCTCGCTGAACCCGCCGGCCCCGAAGAAGACCTCGCGCCGCATCGCGACGCACGCGCCGGTGAGCGCGGAGGTCTCCCGGTTGATGTGCAGCTCGCCGTGGTTGCCCCGCTCCTCGGGGCGCGCGCGGTAGTAGGCGTGGGTGATGGTGCCGCTGCCGTAGACCAGACCGGCGTGCTGGATGCGGAAGTCCTCGAAGAGCAGCTTCGGCCCGGTCATCCCGACGTCGGGCTCACGCAGCGGGGCGATCAGCTGCTCGATGACGCCGTCGGAGTAGGCCTCCATGTCGTCGTTGAGGAAGATCAGCACGTCACCGCGCGCATGCGCCGCGCCGACGTTGCACTTGGCGCTGAAGCTGAACTTCTCGGTGAACTCGACCAGCTTGATGTCAGCGCCCTCGATCGCCCGCAGCGCGTCCAGGACCGGCGCCGGGGTCGGAGTGTCGTAGACGATCACGAACTCGACGTCGCGGTGCTTGGTGGAGGCGACGACGGAGCGCACGGTCTCGACGACCATCGCGCGCATCGAACCCCACACGATCGCGCTGGTCCCGATGGTCGGGATGATCACGCTGACCGGAGTGTCCAGGTCGGGCTCCCGCTCGACGCGGTAGAGCCCGGGCGAGACGCCGCGCGAGGCCCTCGCCCGGATCCCCAGCCGGTCCAGCTGCCCCTGCACCGCGCGTACGCCGGCGTCCCAGGCGTACGGCTTGGCCTGGTTGTCGGCGGCGGCCGAGCCGGGCACCTGACGCCAGTGGTAGAGCGCGCCGGGGACGTGGACGATACGTCGCGCCCGCTCGCTGACGCGCAGCACGAGGTCGTGGTCCTGGGAGCCGTCGAACCCCTCTCGGAAGCCGCCGGCCTCCTCCACGACAGAGCGGCGGAACACCGAGAAGTGGGTGCAGTAGTTGTGGTGGCGCAGCCGCTCAGGGGACCAGTCGGGCTTGTAGTAGGCGTCGCGGAGCTCGCCGGCCTCGCTCATCAGGTCCTGGTCGCTGTAGGCGTAGTCGACGTCCTCGAACCGGTCGTAGGCGCGGACCACCTTCTCCATCGCGTTCGGCTCGAGCACGTCGTCGTGGTCGAGCAGGGCGACCAGCTCACCGGTCGCCTCGGCGAGCGACGAGTTCGACGCGGCCACGATCCCGCCGTTCTCGGCACGCTCGACGATCCGCACCCGCGGCTCGGTCGCGGCCAGCTGGCGCAGCCGCGGCAGCACCCAGGAGTCCGGCGAACGATCGTCGCTGAGGATCCACTCCCAGTCCTCGTACGTCTGGCCGAGGACCGACGCGATCGTGTCCTCGAAGGCATCGGCGGGCGGGTTGTAGACGGCGGTGATCAGCGATACCCGGGGCGATGGCATGGGCTTCAGCCTATGACCCCGATCAGCGGTTCCCGGAACCCGACACGGGACGCGCGGAGGTTGGCAACCTGGCCGGCATCCGGGCTTCACCGAGGGTTCACCGGGGCCGGCTGGCGGAGTTGGTGAGCGCGTGCGTGCGGGTTGTGAAGCCGAGAGCGGCCCATGGTCCACTCTCGGCTTCACAACCTCGACCGGCGTACGTCAGTAGCGCAGGCGGCGCAGGTAGGAGTAGCCCACGTCGGCGGTCTGCACCGGTGTGACCTCCGGTGTGTCGTTCTCGACGATGTACTCCTCCACCCTGTGGGCGGCGAAGATCTTCGAGAAGTCGATGAAACCGGTGCCGAGGTCGCAGTGGTCGCCGGTGTCGGGGTGGCGGTCCTTGACGTGGTACTGCCGCACCGACTGCGGAGAGCACTTGATGGTGTCGATGGCGAAGTCGATGGCGTCGTCGTTGGACATCCCGAGGTTCACCCCGCCCGTGACCGCCCAGTAGAGGTCGATCTCGAAGTGGACGTAGGCCGGGTCCAGCTCGCTGGTGAAGACGTCCCACGGGGTGACGCCACCACCCAGATCGGTCGTGAACTCGTGGGCGTGGTTGTGGTAGCCGTAGGCGATCCCGCGAGCCTTAGCGGCCTGCGCCTCGACATTCATCTGCTCGGCCCACCGCTGCCAGTCGGCCAGCGAGCTCGACGCCAGGTAGGGCACGTTCATGAAGCGCTGGCCCATGGTCTCGGCGTTGTCGAGCTTGGCCTCGAGCGCCGCCGGCGAGCCGCTGATGCCGTCGTGGCTCGAGGAGGACCGGATGCCGAGCGAGTCGAGGGTGCCCCGCAGCTCGGCGGCCGTCCGCCCGTAGAGTCCGGCGAGCTCGACCCGTGGGTAGCCGAGGTCGGCCAGGGTCGCCAGGGTCTGGTCGACGCCGGGGCCCTGCATCACGCTGCGCAGCGTGTAGAGCTGGATGCTGATCCGGCCCGGCGGTACGCGGCGGACGCCGGAGACCGCCGCAGCGGCCGGCGACAGCAGGCCCGGCGCGGCAGCCAGAGCGGCTCCACCGGCGACGGCGCCCAGGGCGCCCTTGATCATCGAGCGGCGGCTCAGGCCTCGCTCGGCGAGTGATCGGCGCAGCGCGCCCTCACCGTCGAATCCGTAACACATGGTGTTCCTCTCGGTTGCAGTGACCGACCAGAGCGGCCGGGGACCAGGGGGGGTTCAGTCGTTGGTGCTGAACGCTGCGTCGAAAGCGGCGTCGGGGGCGTCGAAGGCGAGCCGGCGGACGAACTCGAGCGCCTCGGGGGCACCGACGAGACGGTCCATGCCAGCGTCCTCCCACTCGATCGAGATGGGGCCGTCGTAGCCGATGGCGTTGAGCATCCGGAAGCACTGCTCCCACGGGACGTCGCCGTGGCCGGTCGAGACGAAGTCCCAGCCGCGCCGAGGGTCCGCCCAGGCCAGGTGGGAGCCGAGCCGGGCGTTGCGGCCGTTGCCGGTCTGCATCTTCGTGTCCTTGCAGTCCACGTGGTAGATCCGGTCGCGGAAGTCCCACAGGAAGCCCACCGGGTCGACCTGCTGCCACACCATGTGGCTGGGGTCCCAGTTGAGACCGAACGCCTCCCGGTGGCCGATCGCCTCCAGCGTCGCGACGGTCGACCAGTAGTCGTAGGCGATCTCGGACGGGTGGACCTCGTGGGCGAACCGGACCCCGCACTCGTCGAAGACGTCGAGGATCGGGTTCCATCGGTCGGCGAAGTCCTGATAGCCCGCCTCGACCGTCTCCTGGGAGACGGGCGGGAACATCGCGACGTACTTCCAGATGGCGGAGCCGGTGAAGCCGACCACGGTCTTGACGCCGAGGTTCTTCGCCGCGCGGGCGGTCATCTTCATCTCCTCGGCGGCCCGCTGGCGTACGCCCTCGGGGTCGCCGTCGCCCCAGATCTTGGCGGGCAGGATGTCCTGGTGACGCTGGTCGATCGGGTCGTCGCAGACCGCTTGCCCCTTGAGGTGGTTGGAGATCGTGAAGACCTCGAGGTTGTGCTTCTTGAGCAGGTCCAGCTTCTCCTGGACGTAGGTCTCGTCCTCGGCGGCCTGCCAGACGTCGAGGTGGTCGCCCCAGCAGGCGATCTCCAGGCCGTCGTAGCCCCATCCGGAGGCGAGCCGGCACACCTCCTCGAACGGCAGATCGGCCCACTGGCCGGTGAAGAGCGTGATCGGTCGGGTCATGGTTGTCCTTCCTCAGGGGGAGCAGCTCAGACGAGCAGGGATGCGAGCAGGTCGCGGACCTCGGTGGCCTCGAACCGGTCGCGCTTGGCGGAGGCTTCCGAGCAGATGAGCACGGGACCGTGCTCCGGGGTGTCCGGCAGCCGGCCGTGGCTGCCGGAGACCGGGGCGGGATCGAGCGGCACCACGCTCATGGCGTAGCGCAGCCCGGCCTTCTTGCGGGCCAAGGTGGTGGCGGCGCGCAGCTTGACCCAGCGGTCCTCGGGGTCGAGGAACAGCTCGGCGGGGTCGTAGCCCGGCTTCTTGTGGATCTCGACGCCGCGCGCGAAGTCGGGCGCGAGCGCGTCGTCGAGCCAGTAGTAGTAGGTGAACCAGGCGTCGGCCTCGGCCACCAGGACGAGCTCGCCGGCACGCTCGTGGTCGAGTCCGTACGCCGCCTGGCCGCTGCGATCGAGGACCTCGGCGACGCCGTCGAGGCCGGTCAGCAGGGTCCGCACCCGCTCGAGATCGGCGGGATCCTTGATGTAGACGTGGGCGATCTGGTGGTCGGCGACGGCGAAGGCCCGCGAAGTCCACGGGTCGAGCAGCTCCCCGGTGGCGTTGTGGTGGACGTGCAGGAGACCTTCGCGGCGCAGCATCCGGTTGACGTCGACCGGGCGCGAGGCGGGCGTGATCCCGTACTCGCTCAGCAGCACGACGCGGACACCGGCGGCCTCGGCGTCGTCGAGCAGCGGCGCCAGCGTGGCGTCGACGTCGCGGGCGGCCTGGGCGGCCTGCGGGCTGTCGGGACCGAACCTTTGCAGGTCGTAGTCGAGGTGTGGCACGTAGACCAGGGTGAGGTCGTGGTCGGGCATGACCTTGCGGGCGGCCGCGACGATCCAGGCCGAGCTCTTGATCGAGGCGGTGGGCCCCCAGTAGGTGAAGAGCGGGAACGGGCCGAGCTCGTCGGTGAGGGTATCGTGCAGCTCGGGCGGCCAGGTCCAGCAGTCCGGCGACTTCTTGCCGTCGGCGTGGTAGGCCGGGCGCGGGGTGACCGTGGTGTCGACGTCGGCTCCCATGGCGTACCACCAGCAGATGTTGGCGACCTTCGCGCCCGGTCGCCGGCGCCGGACGATGTCCCACAGCTTCTCGCCCCGCACCAGCGCGTTGTGCTGGCGCCATAGGAGCACCTCGCCTAGGTCGCGGAAGTACCAGCCGTTGCCGACGATGCCGTGCTCGCGTGGCAGAGCGCCGGTCAGGAAGGTCGACTGGACCGAGCAGGTCACCGCGGGCAGCACCGTGCCGAGCTCGGCGGTGAACCCCGACTCCCCCACCTGCCGCACTCGCGGCATGTGCTGGAGCAGCTCGGGGGTCATCCCGACGACGTCGATGACCAACAGCTTGTCGTTCGTACGCTCGCTCATGTTGTCGCTCATACCGCCGCCTCCGTCGAAATGGGCAAAGAATACGGACGCGGCGGCCTGAGGCCTATGGTCGCTCGCTGGCGCTCGCTCATGCGGAGGCCTCCTGAAGAAGTTCGAGACCGGAGTCGAGGAGCCGGTCGCGGGTCCAGGCCAGCTCGGCCGCGATACCTGCGACCAGTCCGGCGTCCCCCTCGGGGCGCACCTGTTCGGGCAGCACTCCCCAGGTGTAGGTCTCGACCTCGAGGTGGTCGGCGTGCGCCACCGGGCCGCCGAGAAGTGCGTCGAGCGTGCCCGCCAGGTGGTCCCGGGTGCTGCGCAGCGGCGGCGCAGGGTCGGCATGAAGAGGTACGTGGAAGTGCACCCGCCACGGATGCTCGGCCGGCAACGGACGATGGCCGCCGAGGGCCTCGGGCAGGTCGTCGCGGCTGTCCACCCGTCCCCCGCGCGGTTCACGGGTCTGGTGCAGGAACCGGTCCTCGGCGTAGGAGGCCAGGGCCTCCCGGGTCGCCGGGTCGCTCGGGTCGTCGGCGTGCAGCGCCGCGGAGACCTGGACCTTGACGACGGGAAGTCCGGCCACGTGGAGCCGGTCGAGAGCCTCGGTGGCGTCCTCGAACTGGGTGGCGAGATGGCAGGTGTCGACGCAGATCCCGAGATGCTCCGGCGCGAGCCCGGCGAGGCGGGTCACCGCATCGCGGGTCGTCTCGACGACGCAGCCGGGCTCCGGCTCGAAGCCGACCCGCACCGTCCGGCCGTGCTCGGCCTCGATGCCGGCCAGCCCGTCGGCGAGCTCGCCGATCAGCTCCCGGGCGGCCCGGTCGCGGTCGGTGAACCACGGGGTGCGCCAGCCCAGCGGAAGAGTCGAGATGCTGCCGCGGACGGCGTCGTCGGGAAGCAGCGCAGCCAGCACCCGAGCACAGTCGAGGGTGTAGTCGAGCCGTCGCCGGGTCGACCAGTCCGGGCTGTAGACGTCGCGCTTCACGACCGGGGCGTGGAACCCGGCGTACGGGAAGGCGTTGAGGGTGACGACCTCGAGGCCGTGCCGGTCCAGCCCGGCGCGCAGCCGCTCGAGGGTGGCCGGATCCGCGGCGAGCTCGTGGGCCGTCGCGGCGGGCAGCCAGAGCCCGAGGCCGAGACGTGGGACACCGAGCCGGGCCCGCACCTCGCCGGCGTAGCGGCGGAGCTGGTCGAGGATGCCGTCGACATCCTCGGCCGGATGCACGTTGCTGCAGTAGCCGAGATGGACGACCGTGCCGTCGCGGTGGCGGAACCTCATCCGCGCTCACCTCGCAGCAGCGAGTTGCCGGCGAAGGTGGCGCCCTGGTCGGCCGCAGGTACGTCGAGCAGCAGCCGTCCGCTCTGGCCGAAGAACTCCACCGGGTTGCGCCACAGCACCCGGTCGACGTCGTCCTCGGTGAAGCCGGCCGCGAGCATCGCCTCGCCGGTCGCCCTGGTGCGCAGCGGGTCGCTCTTGCCCCAGTCGGCGGCGGAGTTGACCAGCACGCGGTCCAGACCGCGGCGCTGGAGAATCGCGACCATCCGGTCAGGGTCCATCTTGGTGTCGGGGTAGATCGAGAAGCCCATCCAGGCGCCCGCCTCGTCGACGATGTCGACGGTCATCTCGTTGAGGTGGTCGACGACGACCATCCTGGGCTCCATGCCGGCCGCCTCGACCAGATCGAGGGTGCGGCGGGTCCCGGCGAGCTTGTCGCGGTGGGGCGTGTGCACCATCGCGGGCAGGGCGAACTCGCGGGCCAGCTCCAGCTGACGACTGAACGCCTTCTCCTCGTCCTCGGTCATCGAGTCGAAGCCCACCTCGCCGACCGCGACGACCCCGTCCTTGGCGAGGTAGCGCGGGAGCAGGTCGAGCACCGGCGTGCATCGTGGGTCGTTGGCCTCCTTCGGGTTGAGCGCGATCGTGCAGTGGTGGGCGATGCCGAACTGCGAGGCCCGGAATCGCTCCCAGCCGACCAGCGCGTCGAAGTAGTCGACGAACGAGTCGACGCTGGTCCGGGGCTGGCCGAGCCAGAACGCCGGCTCCACCAGCGCACGGACGCCGGCGGCGTACATCGCCTCGTAGTCGTCGGTCGTGCGCGAGCTCATGTGGATGTGTGGGTCGAAGATGCGCATCAGGACTCCCGAGTGGTCTGAGTGGGGGCGGGAAGGAAGGGCAGCGCGTCGGCGGGCACCTCGCGGCCGGCCGCGGTCCGCTCGGCGGCGTAGTCGGCGACCATCCGGCGCAGCTCGTCGTCGACTCGTGCGTCGGCTCCGTCGAGGCCGGCGACCAGCCGAAGAGGTACGCCGACGAAGAGGCATTTGAGGACACCCTGGCGCCACGCGGCAGCATCCAGACGAGCCGCGTACGTCCCCATGGCGGCGGCCACCAGGCGCGGGTCGTTCGTGCGCATCGCGTCGTGGAGCAGGTCGACGGCCCGGTCGCCGATCGCGTCCTCGAGATGCCCGAGGCCGACCAGGACCGCGCGCCGCTCGTCGGCGTCGCCGAAGCGGTAGAGATCGTGCAGCTCGGTGCTCAACGTGTCGGCGTCGTCCGCGAGGCCGCGGCCGAGCGCCAGCAGCAGCCGCACGCGTACGTCGTCCTCGACACGCTCCGCGCCCGGCTCCGGCGAGGTGCCCGGCGTGCGGCCTATCTCCCGGGCCGCCGCCGGGAAGCGGGTGCGGATCCTCGTCGGGTCGGCCTCGATCTCGGCGCACCACGCCGCGAGGAGCTCGACGTCTGCTGACCGAGGTAACTCGGTCTGGTCGCACCTACTTCGTGGAGTTCCACGAAGTGAGCGATCGCTGGCCGAGTTCCCTCGGTCAGCATTCAGCGGACCTCCACGACGTCGGTGATCGTTCACCGAGTTACCTCGGTCAGCATTCAGCGGACCACTCACGCCGACACCTCCTCGGATTGGGGAAGGGCCTCGAGGGTCCCCCGCAGGAACGCGAGGGAGCGCTCGGCGACGACCGGAGCGGCGTGCGACTGGCGGGGCAGCTCGAGCGCCGCGAGCCCGGTGTAGCCGATCTCGACGAGGGTGCCGAGCGCGGCGGTGAAGTCGACCTCGCCGGTGCCGAGCTCCAGATGCTCGTGGACGCCCTCGACCATGTCGTCGACCTGCACGTTGGCCAGCAGCGGACCGGCCAGGCGGATGGTCTCGGCCATCCCCCGCGGCTCGTTGCACACCACGTGGCCGAGGTCGAGGGTGACTCGGAGCAGCTCCGGATCCTCGAGGCGCCGGCGCAGCTCGAGGACGGCGTCGAGGGTGTCGATGAAGTGGCCGGGCTCGGGCTCGACGGCACACACGACACCGCGGCGGACGGCGAGATCCAGGACTTTCCATACGCCGTCGCACAGCCGGCCCCAGGCACGGTCCCCGTCGACACCGTCCGGGGGGCTGCCCGACCAGAACGAGACCGCCTCGGCGCCGAGGTCGGCCGCGACCTCGACCGCCCGGTGGAGGTAGTCGACCCGGCGGCTCGCCTCCGGAGCCGGGTGGAGCAGCGTCGGATAGTGCTTGCGGCGCGGGTCGAGGATGTAGCGCGCCCCGGTCTCGACCACGACGGAGAGACCGAGCTCCTCCAGCCGGCGTCGCACGTGCGCGACCCGACCTGCCAGGTCTGGTCGGTAGGGGTCGAGGTGGAGGTGGTCGAGGGTCAGGGCGACCCCGTCGTAGCCCAGGTCCGCGAGGACGGCCAGAGCGTCCTCGAGCCGGTGGCTGTGCATGCCGTTGGTTCCGTAGCCGAACCTCAAAGTGCTCATGTCGGGGACACCACCTTCGAGGCGGCCTTGGCGATCGGCCCGGCGGCGAGCAGCCCGAGCGCCGCCAGCGGCGAGCGGCGGGCGACGAGCGCCGCCTGGAGCGGGATCATCCCGCGGATCCCGGCGCCGGTGGCGCGCCGGACCGTGCCGGCATCCGGCGAGGAGACCGCGGCGAGCTGTGCGGAGCCGACGCTGGTCGCGTACGTCGCGGCGAGAGCGACAGGAAGCGCCGCACGCCCGTGGCCGGCCGCAGCGGCCGCAGCGGCGACCGTGACCCCGGCGGCGACCCCGGCGGTGAGGGGCCGGGCGCCGTGGACCTCGCCCCGGCTGAGCAGGGTGACGCCGGCGGTGTGCGCGGCCAGCAGGCCGGCCGGCACCAGGCCTGCCCGCGTACGTCCGCTCGCGCTCGCCCCGAGCAGGACGTCGAGACCTCGGGCTGCGGCCATCGCGACCGGGCCGGCCGGGGTGTCCTTGAGGACGGTGTCGTAGGCCCAGACGGTCCCGGCGAGGGCGGCGGCCGTCGCCGCGGCGGGGCGGCCTCCGACGAGCGCGGCCAGGCCGACACCCGCCGCGGTCAGCCCGGCAGCGACCCCGAGCGCCTCGCCGGGGCTGACCCGGCCGGACGGGATCGGCCGTTCGGGCCTCTCGACGGCGTCGAGGTCACGGTCGGCCCAGTCGTTGAGCGCCATCCCGGCCCAGTAGAGGGCCACCGAGGCGGCCGGCATCGCGAACGACCGGGCCCGCAGCGGTCCGGCCGCGGCCGACCCGGCCAGGGTGTCCCCCGGCACGGTGAGGGCCGCCGGCAGCCGGACCAGCTCGGCGAAGGCTCGGGCAGAGCTCGTCATGCGCCCACCTGACCGACCTTGTCGCACCACGCGACCAGCTCCTCCCACTGCGTACCGAGGCGGTGCTCGGTGGAGCCGGCCGGGTCCTTGAAGAAGAACCCGAGCGGAAGCGGTCCGCTCTCCCCCACCTCCTGCGCGCGCAGGGTGAGCCGGGCCAGGTCGAGCACCAGCGGCGCGGCCAGCGCCGAGTCACAGCCGTTCCAGGTGAACTGCAGCGACATCCGCACCCCGAGGAACCCCTCGAAGGAGACGTGGTCGATGGCGGTCTTCCAGTCGCCGTGGTCGGGGACGTAGTCGATGTGCATCGGCCCCTCCACCGGGTGGCCGAGCATCGCCTCCAGCCCCTGAGCCTTGGTGACGAGCTTGCTGCGGGCGTTGTCCGGGTCGGCGAGCGTGGCGCCGTCGCCGCCACCGAGCATGTTGTACGAGGCCCAGGCGTTGACCTGCAGCGCCCGCGTCGCGAACATCGGTGCCAGCGCGGACTTCAGCAGCGTCTCCCCGGTCTTGCCGTCGGAGCCCGCCCACGGGAGCCCGGCCCGCTCGGCGAGCGTGACCAGCACCGGCAGCCGCGGCCCGGGACTGGGCGTGAACGAGACCACCGGGCAGCCGGCCCGGTAGGCGGCCAGGACGTAGACCGAGCTGGCCGGCAGCGGCGACTCCCCCGCGGTCAGCGCCGCGTCGAGGGCGTCGGGGTCGGCCAGCGGTCCGCCGACCACGATGTCGGCCGGCGGCTCGGTGCTCGCCACGTCGACCACGACCACTCGCTCGAGGCCGTGCTCCTCACGGAAGGCGACCAGATCGGCGCTCAGCCGCTCGACCGCCGCACCCTGAGGCTCCTCGCTGGCCGGGTCGTAGCCCGTACGCAGCCGCCCCTCGACCTCCGCCAGCTCGCCCGCGATCGGCGGCAGGATCCCTGCAGGGAGGACCCCGCCGGCGGCGAGCCGTTCGGCACGCTTCACGAGCGTCTCGACATCGAGGTCGTGCCCGCCGATCACCAGGTCGTCGAGAGAGGGCAGCCCGGCGGCCGTGATCTCCGGCTGCTCGGCGACCAGTCCGACCCGTCCGGCGAGCCCGGCCCGGACGGCCAGCGCGCCGACCGTCGTGGTGACTCCCACCGAGCCACAGGCGCCGACAAGCCAGAGCCCTACGCGGGCGGCTTCCTGGGCTTCCTGACGCTCGCTCATCGGTCCCCCTCGCAGCGGAACCGCTCAACCCCGGCGACCATCTGGATGCCACCGAGCACGTGGGAGAGGAACTCCGGCTCGGTGAACGACTCCGAGGTGTGGCCCATCCCGGTGTAGAAGGCCCGGCCACCGTCGTACTCGTGGCACCAGGCGATCGGGTGCGGGTCACCCATGGCGTGCCGACCCGGGTCATAGCTGCGCTCGTCGAGGTCGGCGAGGACACGGATCGACTCAGCCGGCCGATCCCCGAAGCTGTACCACTCGTCCCAGCGCGTCCACCGCTTCGGCAGCCCGGCCGTGGCCGCGGTGTTGTGCGCGTGCACCTTCACCGTCGCGGTCTGCTGGGCGGGGTGACCGGCGAAGTAGGCACCGACGAGGCCGCCGTACCAGGGCCAGTCGTACTCGGTGTCGGAGGCTGCGTGGACTCCCACATAGCCGCCCCCGTCCTGGATGTAGCGCTCGAACGCACCCTGCTGACCCGCGTCGAGCACGTCACCGGTGGTGGAGAGCCACAGGACCGCCTCGTACGTCGCCAGGTCGGTGTCGTTGAACACGGCCGCGTCCTCGGTGGCGGTCACGGTGAAGCCGTTCTCGGCCCCGAGCCTCTCGATCGCCGCGATACCGTCGGGGATGGAGCCGTGCCGGAACCCGGCCGTCTTGGAGAAGACCAGGACGTCGTACGTCCCGACCCCCTCGCTCGCCTCATAACGGTCGGCGCTCGCGGCCGGCGTCGGTGACAGGCCCGGGGCGAAGGCGGCTACCGCCACCAGCCCCACACCCGAGATCAGCGTCCGGAACCTTCTCGATCCGTGCTTCATGGTGCATGTCCCTTCTGTGCTCAACGGTCTTGAACAGGCTGGAGGTCGACGTGGCCCCGGGGTCGGATCAGACGGGGATCTCCTGCCACGTCCTCGTGTCGGAGCTGGTCTCCACCGCGGCGAGCACGCGCTGCACCTGGAGACCGTCGGCGAAGCTCGGCGCCGGGTCGGTGCCGTCACCGAGCGCCCGGACCAGGTCGACGACCTGGTGGGTGAAGCCGTGCTCGTAGCCGAGGCCGTGGCCCGGCGGCCACCAGGCCGACACCCACGGGTGCTCGGGCTCGGTGACCACGATCCGGCGGAAGCCGGCCTCGGCGTCCGGCAGGGTCGCGTCGTGGAAGTGCAGGACGTTCATGTCCTCGAAGTCGAACGCCAGGCTGCCCTTCGAACCGTTGATCTCGATCCGGATCGCGTTCTTGCGGCCGGTGGCGAAGCGGGTGGCCTCGAACGAGCCGACCGCTCCCCCGGCGAACCGGGCCAGGAAGAGCGCGGTGTCGTCGACGGTGACCGGACCACGGCCGGCCCCGGCGGTGGCGGAGAGCCCGGAGGAGTCCTCGGCGACCGGGCGCTCCTTGACGAACGTCTCCAGCATCCCGGAGACCTCTTGGATCCGGTCGCCGGTGATGTGCTGGGTCAGGTCGATGATGTGGGCGCCGATGTCGCCGAGGGCGCCCGAGCCGGCCTTGGACTTGTCGAGGCGCCAGCTCAGCGGGGCCTCGGGGTCGGCGAGCCAGTCCTGGAGGTACTGCGCACGAACGTGGTGGAGCTCCCCGAGCCGGCCGTCGGCGACCAGCTTCTTGGCCAGCGCGATGGCGGGCACCCGGCGGTAGGTGAACCCCACCATCGTGCGCACTCCGCGCTCGGCGGCCACCGCGGCGGCCGCAGCCATCCGCTCGGCCTCGGCCACGCTGTTGGCCAGCGGCTTCTCGCACAGGACGTGCTTGCCGGCCTCGAGCGCGGCGATCGCGATCTCCGCGTGCGTGTCGCCGGGGGTGCACACGTCGACCAGGTCGACGTCGTCGCGGGCGATCACGTCACGCCAGTCGGTGGCGCTCTCCTCCCAGCCGAACCGGGTCGCGGCCTCGGCGACGCGGGTCGCGTCACGGCCGCAGACGACCTGCATACGCGGGGTCAGGGGAAGGTCGAAGAAGCGGTGGGCGCTGCGCCAGGCGTGGGAGTGGACGGCGCCCATGAAGGCATAGCCGATCATCCCCACACCGAGCGTGGCTTTCTGCTCGGTCATCGGAACTCGATCCTGTGTTCGGTGGTGTCGCTCCGCGCCCGAGCGCGGAGCGATCTTGCGGTCTGGCTGGGCCGGGCTCAGGACTCGAAGGCCGTGGGCAGGAACTCGTCCACGTTGTCCTTGGTGACGACCGGCGCGTCCAGCTGGATCGTGCGCGGCACGGTCACCTCGACGAGATCGGACATCGCCTTGTCCTGCGCCAGGAGCCGGGCGAGCTTGATGCCGTCGGCGGCCTGCGTGGAGGGGTAGATGACGGTCGCCTTGAGGACGCCCTTGTCGCCCTCGATCTCGCGCATCGCGTTGGCCGAGCCGGCACCGCCGATCATGGTGAACTCGTCGCGGCCGGCGTTGTTGATCGCGGCGAGGACGCCGACGCCCTGGTCATCGTCGTGGTTCCACAGGAAGTCGATCTTCGGTGCGGCCTGGAGCAGGTTGGAGGCCGACTTCTCGCCACCCTCCACGGTGAAGTCGGCGGCGACCCGGTTGTCGACGTCGAGGTCACACTTGGCCAGCGCGTCCTTGAAGCCCTTGCTGCGGTCCTGGGTCAGCGGCAGCGAGTCGATGCCGGCGATCTCGGCGACGACGGCGTCGGTCTTGCCGGCGGCCTGCTCGCAGACGTACTCACCGGCAGAGACGCCCATGCCGTAGTTGTCGCCGAGCACGGTGACCCGCGCGGCGTTGGGGTCGTTGAACTCACGGTCGACGTTGATGACCGGGATGCCGGCCTCCATCGCCTTGAGCGCCACCGGCGTCAACGCGGCGCCGTCGAAGGGCAGCAGCACGATGGCGTCGACCTTGTCGTTGATGAAGGTCTCGACCTGGCTGATCTGCAGACCGACCTCGTTGGTGCCCTCCGCCAGCCGGAAGTCGACGTCCTCGTACGCCTCGGCAGCGGTCTTGGCCTGCTCGCTGATCGCACCCATCCAGCCGTGGTCGGCGGCGGGGGCCGAGAAGCCGATGACGACCGTGTCGCCCTTCTCGTCGTTGGAGCCGGCCTCGGCGTTGGAGGTGCCGCCGACGTTCTCCGACTTCTCGGGGGTGTTGCTGATGCAGGCCGAGAGGGCGAACACCGAGAGGCCGACGACGACGCCGGTGCCCACGCGTCGGGCGAGCGTGAGTCTTGCTGGGGACTTCAGGTTCATGGAAGTGCTCCTAGATCGTGCGGAGGTGGAGGGGCGGGTGAGTCCGAGAGATCCGAGAACGGCTGGCTGGACGGCGTCGGGCGGTCATGACCCTGGCTGTCGGGAGAACCGCTTCTGCAGCAGCACGGCGGCGATGATGATCAGGCCCTTGGTGAAGGCCTGAGCGGAGATCGAGAGGTTGTTGAGCACGAAGACGTTGGTGAGGGTCGCGAAGATCAGCACCCCGAAGACAGTGCCGACGATGGTGCCGCGGCCGCCGGCGAGCAGGGTGCCGCCGATGACGACCGCCGCGATGGCGTCGAGCTCGTAGAGCTGGCCGTGGGTGGCGCTCCCCACCGTGGTGCGGCTGATCAGCATCACCGCGGCGATGCCGCAGCAGACCCCGACGAGCACGTAGAGGAGCATGGTGTGGCGGCGGACGTTGATGCCGGCCAGGCGCGAGGCCTCCGGGTTGCCGCCGATGGCCAGCGTGCGCCGGCCGAAGGTGGTGCGGTTGAGCAGGACCCAGCCGACCACGGCCACGATGGCGAAGATCCAGATCAGCACCGAGATCCCGAGCACGTCGCGGGAGAACGCGTCGGTGAAGCCCGGCACGCTGACGATCTGGGTCTTGCGCGCCGAGATGATCTCGGCCAGACCGCGGGCGCTGGCCATCATCGCCAGCGTGGCGATGAACGGCACCACCCCGCCGTACGCCACCAGCAACCCGTTGATCAGGCCGGCGCCCGCGCCGACCAGGAGGGCGGTGGTCACGATGAAGATCCAGTGGATGTCGTTGGCCATCGCCTGGGTGGCCAACGTCGTGCACCATACCGAGGAGAGCGCGACCAGCGCACCCACCGAGAGGTCGATGCCGCCGCCGGTGATCACGAACGTCATCCCGATGCTGACCACGCCGATCACCGCGGCGAGACGCAGGATCGTCATCACGTTGTCGACCGAGGCGAACCGCTCACCGCCGGTGACGATGCCGATGACTGCCAGCAGGCCCAGCGCCAGGACCAGACCGAGGTTGTGGCCCATGCCGCTGCGCAGCAGCTGGCCGAGACCACCGGGCTCGGCCCGGCGGGCCGCCTCCTTCTCGACCCGGGCTGTGTCAGCCAGGGTGGCGGCATCGGTGGGGGTGTCGCTCATGCCGCCACCTCCGTAGGGCAAATCTGAGAATACGGACGCGGCGGCCTGAGGCTTGTTGCCGCTCGCTTGCGCTCGCTCATGCGACCTCTCCTTCCATCACGAGGTCCAGGACCTTCGACTCATCGATCTCGGTGGCGGGTCCCTCGTGGACGACGGAGCCCTCGCTGATGACGAGGACACGGTCGGCGAGACCGAGCACCTCCTCCACCTCGCTGGACACCACGACCACGGCGACACCTTCGTCGGCCAGGCGGCGGACGAGGCTGTAGATCTCGCTGCGCGCCCCGACGTCGACGCCCCTGGTGGGCTCGTCGAGGAGCAGCACCTTGCAGTCGCGCAGCAGCCACCTGGCGAGCACGACCTTCTGCTGGTTGCCGCCGGACAGGTTGCGGACCGGCCGGTCCACCCCGGCAGGACGTACGTCGAGCGAGCGGGTCAGCTCCTCGGCGGCGCGACGCTCGGCAGCGCTGTCCAGGAAGCTGGCCTTGGAGAACCGGCCCAGGGACGAGACCGTCACGTTGCGGTAGACCGCCTGGTCGAGCAGCAGCCCCTGGCTCTTGCGCTCCTCGGGAGCCAGGCCGACCCCGGCCGCGACCGCGGCACGGACCGAGCCGCGGCGCAGCGGGCGGCCGTTGACGGTGACCGTGCCCGTGGACGAGCGGCGGGCGCCGTAGATGGTCTCCAGGATCTCCGAGCGGCCGGAGCCGACCAGGCCCGCCAGACCGACGATCTCGCCGGCGTGGACACGCAGGTCGACGTCGTGGAAGCGGTCGCCGGAGAGACCGCTGGCCTCGAGCACCGGCGTGCCGTCCCGACCGGGTCGCGTCGTGGGGCGCTCGGGGAAGACGTACTCGATCTCGCGGCCGGTCATCAGCGTGATCAGCTCCGAGGTCGGGGTCTCCGCGACCGAGAGCCCGGTGGCCACGGTGCGGCCGTCCTTGAGGACCGTGATCCGGTCGCCGATCTGCCGGATCTCGTCCAGGCGGTGGGAGATGTAGATGATCGCGACGCCCTCCGCGGTGAGGCCGCGGACCACCCGGAAGAGATTGTCGACCTCCTCCTGGTCGAGGACCGCGGACGGCTCGTCGAGGATGAGCAGCCGGGTGTCGTGGGACAGCGCCCGCGCCATGCTGACGATCTGCTGGCCTGCCGGGGAGAGGTCACCGACCAGCTTGTTCGGGTCGACCTCGCTGTGGCCGAGCCGAGCCAGGAGCGCACGCACCCGCTGGGTCGCCTCGGCGCGGCGGCTGAACCCGGCGGTGGCGAGCTCGTGGCCGAGGAAGACGTTCTCGGTGACGGTGAGCCCCGGGACCAGGTCGAGCTCCTGGTAGATGGTCGAGATGCCGCGCTTCATGGCGGCGACCGGCGTGGTCAACCGGACCGGCTCGCCCTCCCAGCGGATCTCGCCCTCGTCGGGCTGGTACGACGCGGAGAGCACCTTGATCAGGGTCGACTTGCCGGCGCCGTTCTGCCCGAGCAGGCAGTGCACCTCACCCGCGCGGACGTCGAGATCGACGCCGCCGAGAGCGAGCACACCGGGGAACCGCTTCACGATCCCGGTCATCTGGAGCAGTACGTCACCCCCGCCTGCCCGGGCGGCGGGGCCGTCCGGCGACGGCTCGGGGGTCAAGGTCATCGGGTTCCTCCGTGCAGTTCGGCGAGAGCGGTGGGATCGGAGAGCAGCGGTTCGAGGGAGACCAGGGCGCCGCCGCGAACTGCGGCGGTCGGGCCGAAGGTGGAGATCGCGACCCTGGTGCCACCGGCATGCGGCGCGAGCACGTCGGCGGCGAGCCGCGTCTCGAGCGCTGGGAGCAGCCACTCGCCGAGCACGGCGAAGTAGCCGCTGAGCACGACGGTGCCAGGGTTGAGCGTGTTGACCAGGACGGCGGCGCCGGCGCCGAGCCAGGCACCGACCTCGTCCAGCGCGGCCAGGGTGCGGCCGTCGGCGAGACGGGCCCGATCGACCAGGGTGGCGAGCCTCTCCTCCAGGGTCAGTGCGGGATCGCGGACCGGATCGTCGGGGTCGGTCGCCGCGTCGAGCAGCGGCCGCAGGCCGACCGCGGTCTCCCAGCAGCCGGTGCGGCCGCAGCCGCAGAGGCGACCGCGGGGGTCGACCCGGAGATGGCCGATCTCCCCGGCCCAGCCGTGCCGTCCGCGGACCACCCGGCCGGCGCTGACGACCGCGCCGCCCAGTCCGACCTCGCCGTAGAGCACGATCATGTCGGCACGGTCGGCATCGCTGGGCTCTAGCTCGGCGGTGGCGGCGAGGGTGGCCTCGTTGGCCACCCTCACCGGCGGCACAGGCGGCACCGGCCCCACCGATCCAGCCGTGACAGCCAGCCTGCGGCGTACCTCCGCGACGACGTCGATGTCGCGCCAGCCGAGGTTGGGGGCGATCGTGACGAGCTCCGTGGTGGCGTCGACGAGACCGGCGACTCCGACGGTGATGCCGGTGACGGTCGCGCCGGCGGTCCGTGCCTCGGCGAGTGCGTCCGCGACCAGGTCGGCGACCTCGTCCAGGACGATCTCCGGCGGAAGGTTTCGGCCGTCGATGCCGCGCCGGGCCTCGGCGATCACGGATCCGGACAGGTCGACGGCGAGGACGGCGAGGTGGTCGACGTTGATCTCCGCACCCACCCCGCACACTGCGCCACCGACGAGCCGGACCTGGACACCGGGACGGCCGGCACCACGGCGGCCGGCGTCCTCGCAGGAGACCAGCCCGAGCTCGACGAGCTCGTCGACCAGCCCGGTCGCCACCGAGCGGGTCAGCCCGGTCTCCTCGGCCAGGCGGCCGCGCGAACGCGGCCCGCCGTCGCGCAGGGACCGGAGCAGCAGGCCGAGGCGCGCGGACCGGACGGCCGCCGGGTCGGCGGTCGCGGAGACCCGCACGGTGATGTCTGCGTCGCGCATGGTGGCCTCCTGTCCGCGGTCGTGATGGGTCGCTCGCCGAAACGTCTCTGTGATGGCAGTCACAGAATTCGGCGCTCGGGAGACAAACTAGTGACCCCTGACACGTTCTACAACCCCTTCATGGCGGTTTCTGCAAAGTTTGTGTCGAACTTTGAAAAGTTGTTGGACAAAGTAACCGATAGGGGGCACCCGGCCGTGCTCGGCCGGGTGCCCCCTTCCAGATCGAACGCGAGGGTCACTCGCTGGGAGCGATCACCACCTCGTCGCTTCCGGTGAGCGCCGGGAGGTCGCCCTCGCCC
The DNA here is from genome assembly GCF_040613495.1 of Nocardioides sp. NPDC006273. Lineage (NCBI taxonomy): Bacteria > Bacillati > Actinomycetota > Actinomycetes > Propionibacteriales > Nocardioidaceae > Nocardioides > Nocardioides sp. NPDC006273. Next base: position 155,939 of record NZ_JBEXSD010000003.1, read on the forward strand.
GGGTCGGTGTACTCGGCCACGAAGACCGCGTTCAGGTCGTCGTGCTCCGGGTCGTGGCCACCAGGGACGGTCGTCACGATCGAGCCGCTGCAACCGTTCGCCGTCGTCTGCGGGTGCCCGTGCTCGTCGTGGCCCAGGACGTACGTCACCGAGACCCGGCTGCAGTCGACCGCCTGGTCGTCGGTCACCTCGACCTGGAACTGGACGGTGTCACCGAAGTGGAACGCCTCTCCCGGGGCGGGGCTGGTCGTCAGGGTCACCACCGGCACGTCGTTGCCGACGATCACGTCGACGTCCGCGGAGGCATGCTTGCCGCGACCCGCCTTGCCCTTGTCGGTGACGGTCAGGGTCGCCCGGTAGGCGCCCGGCTCCTCGTAGGTGTGGGTGGCGGTCTTCCCGGTGGCGTCGAAGGTGCCGTCACCGTCGAAGTCCCACTGGTAGACGAGGCGATCGCCATCCTGGTCGGTCGTCCCAGCGCTGTCGAAGGCGACGGTCAGCGGCGGCTGGCCGGCGGTCTGGTCGGCGCTGATCACCGGCTTCGGGGTGTGGTTGCCGCTGCGGGCGATGTAGTCGATCCGGGAGACCTGGGCCTCCTCGTTCTCGCTGAAGAAGCCGTCACCGTACTCGAGCATGTAGAGCGAGCCGTTCTTGCCGAACTCCAGGTCCATCACGTTGTCCGTGACGAACGACGAGAGCAGGGACTCGATGCCGGTCAGCTCGCCGTCGGCGTCGAGCCGCATCCCCTTGATGTAGTCCCGGCCCCACTCGGCGAAGAGCGGAACACCGTCGTAGTACTCCGGCCAGGCACCGGAGCGAGGACCGCTCGCCACCGACTTCTTGAAGTCGTACGCCGGGCCGGCCATCGGTGCGATGCCGCCCGTGCCGAGCTCTGGGAACTTCTCCGACTGGCCGTAGGTGTACCAGACGGTCGGCTGGGTGACCGGCGGGAGCTGGGTCAGCCCGGTGTTGTGCCGCGAGTCGTTGACAGGAGCCTCGCAGTCGAAGGCCGGTCCCGAGGTCCCGGTCGCGAAGTCGTAGTCGCGGTAGGGCATCTCCGCGGTCGCGCACAGCGGCCAGCCGTAGTTGGCCGGCTCGGTGACGACCGTCCACTTGCCCTGGCCCGCCGGACCACGGTCGGGGTTCGTCGAGCCCGCGTCGGGCGAGTAGTCGGCGACGTAGACGCGGTCGGTCTGCGGGTCGATCTCGATCCGGAACGGATTGCGCAGGCCCATCGCGTAGATCTCCGGACGGGTCTTGTCGGTGCCCGGCGCGAACAGGTTCCCGGCGGGGACGGTGTAGCCGCCCCCGGCCTTCGGCTTGATCCGCAGGAGCTTGCCGCGCAGGTCGTCGGTGTTGGCGGCCGTACGCCGCGCATCGAAGGCCGGGCTGCGGTTCTCGCGGTCGTCGAGCGGGGCGTACCCGTCGGACTGGAACGGGTCGGTGTCGTCGCCGGTGGCGAGGATGAGGTTGCCCGCGGAGTCGAAGACGATGTCGCCGCCGACATGGCAGCAACGTCCTCGGTCCACCGGTACGTCGATGATCTGCTGCTCGGTGGACAGGTCGATCTTTCCGCCGGCGTACTGGTAGCGCGAGAGCCGGATCGCGCCCTTGAAGGGCTCGAAGTCGGCGGGCGAGCCGTACTCGGGGGCGTCACCCTCGTTGACGTCCGGCGTGGCCGGGTCGTCGACAGGGGTGTTCATGGGGGGCGAGTAGTAGACGTAGACCCACTTGTTGGTGCGGCCGTTGTATCCGGGGTCCAGAGCGATGCTCTGCAGACCCTCCTCGTCGTGCTGGTAGACGTCGAACTCGGCTGCGACGCTATTGACGCCGGTCTCGGCGTCGTTGAGCCACACCTTCCCGGCGCGGGTGGTGTGGAGGACGTCCCCGTCGGGCAGGACCGCGAGGTCCATCGGCTCACCGGGGCGGTCGTTGAGGGTCACCTTCTCGAAGTCGGTGTCCGGCGGCGGGGCGCCCGTGGGGGCGGCGTCCGCGGACGTCGTGAGGGGGAGAACCAGGAGGCCGGAGACCACGGTGGTGGCGACGCTCCAGAGGGTGAATCTGCGCACGGTCCATCTCCTTCTCTCGCTGTCGTGGGAGGTAGCGAGATCGCTGGCGAACGTAGCGATGTGACGCGGGTCACGTCAAGCAAGTTGCGTACTTTCGCAAGAGATTTTCGAAAGATGAGACGGTGAGTTGCCCTCGAAGCGGCCTGAGGTGGAGTTACGCCTCGCCGCTGCTGGGCGCGTAGACGGAGGCGCTGATCAGGTGAGCGGCGCCGATGACGCCGCCCTCGTCGCCGAGCTCGCTGAGCACGATCGGGAGGTTGCCGGTCGCCAGCGGCAGCGAGCGCCGGTAGGTCACGCTGCGGATCTCGGCGAGCAGACCGTGGCCCAGCTTGCTGACCCGGCCGCCGATGACGATGAGCCCGGGATTGAAGAACGACACCAGGCTGGCGAGCACCTGGCCGATGCGGTGACCGCTCTCGCGGATGAGCTGGACGGCCTGAGCGTCACCGCGAGCCACCGCGACGGCGATGTCCTCCGCGCTCAGCTCGCCCTTCTCCGCGAGCAGCTCGGCCAGCACCGGGGAGCGACCGGAACGGGCCGCCGCGAGCGCCTCGCGAGCCAGCGCCGCTCCCCCGGAGAACGCCTCCAGGCAGCCGGTGTTGCCGCAGGCGCAGGTGGGTCCGAAGTCCTCGACCCGGATGTGGCCGATGTCGCCGGCGCAGCCGTCGACACCGCGGTAGAGCTCTCCGTCGACGACGATCCCGCAGCCGATGCCGGTGCCGATCTTGACGTAGAGGAAGTCGCGGGCGGTCCGGGCGACACCAGCGTGCTGCTCCCCCGCCGCGAGCACGTTCACGTCGTTGTCGAGCACGACCGGACAGCCCAGCTCCCGCGCGACCGCGTCCCGCACCGGGTAACCGTCCCAGCCCGGCATGATCGGCGGCGACACCGAGACGCCGCGGTGGAAGTCGACCGGGCCGGGTACGCCGACTCCCGCGCCCATCGGCTCGGCGACGCCGTGCTCGTCCAGCAGCGTACGGACCTCGTCGAGCGCGGTCGCCAGCACCTTCTCCGGCCCGCTGCGGATGTCGCACGCCCGGGTGCGGGTCTCGATCACCGACAGCCGTCCGTCGGTGAGGCCGACGGACATGCTCGTGGCGCCGATCGAGATGCCGACGAACCGGATGTCCGGCGCCAGGTCGACCAGCGTCGAGCGCCGACCGCCCCGGGATGCCGCCGGGCCGACCTCGTGGGCCATGCCCAGCTCGGTGAGGCGCGCGACCTCAGCCGCGATCGTGGTGCGGGAGACGTTCAGCCGGTCGGCGAGCTGCACCCGCGAGAGGGGGCCCTCGTCGCGGAGCTGGGCGAGCAGTCGTGCCTGCATGGAGGTCTCGGCCCGGCCGGCGAGTGAATGGCGCATACCGGCGATCCTGCCACGTGGGACGGGGTGACCGATATACGCGTGGACGCCTAGCCGAGGAGCGCGTCGACGAAGGCCTCGGGGGTGAACGGGGTCAGGTCGTCGGGGCCCTCGCCGAGGCCGACGAGCTTGACCGGGACACCGAGCTCGCGCTGGACGGCGACGACGATGCCGCCCTTGGCGGAGCCGTCGAGCTTGGTCAGGACGATGCCGGTGACGGCGACGGCCTCGCTGAAGACGCGAGCCTGGATGAGGCCATTCTGGCCGGTGGTCGCGTCGAGGACGAGCAGGACCTCGGTGACCGGGGTCTGCTTCTCGATGACTCGCTTGACCTTGCCGAGCTCGTCCATCAGGCCGGCCTTGTTCTGCAGCCGCCCGGCGGTGTCGACGATGACCGTGTCGACGCCCTTGTCGAGGCCCTCCTTGACGGAGTCGAAGGCGACGCTGGCCGGGTCGGTGCCCTCCGGCCCGCGGACGACCTCGACGCCGACGCGCTCACCCCAGGTGGTGAGCTGCTCGGCAGCGGCGGCACGGAAGGTGTCGGCTGCACCCAGGACTACCTTGTGGTCCTCGGAGACCAGGATGCGGGCCAGCTTGCCGGTCGTGGTGGTCTTGCCGGTGCCGTTGACCCCGACCATCAGCACCACGCCCGGAGCGCCGTCGGCGCCGCGGACCTGGAGCCGGCGGTCCATCTCCGGGTCGACCAGCTTGACCAGCTCCTCGCGCAGCGCCGCCTTCGGGCTCGCCTTGCCGCCCTCGACGCGCAGCCGGGTGCGCAGTCCCTCGACCAGCTCCTGGGTCGGCGCGACGCCGATGTCTGCGGTGAGCAGGAGGTCCTCGATCGCCTCCCAGGTGCCCTCGTCGAGCCGGTCGGTCGAGAGCAGGTTGAGCAGACCTCGGCCCAACGCGTTGGACCCGGCCAGGCGCTGGCGCAGCCGCACCAGGCGAGAGGCGGTGCTCTCCGGCTTCTCGATGACCGGGGCGGAGGGCTCGGACGGCACCGTCTCCGGCTCTGCGGTCTCCTCGACCGTCGGCGCCTCCGGGCGGGTGATGACATCGGTCTCCGCCTGCGGCGGAAGCGTACGGCCCTTGCGGCGCCGGGTGGTGGTGACCAGACCGGCGATGCCGCCGCCGATGATCGCGACAGCGGCGACCGCGATGATGACGATGAGGGTGACCATGTCCATGGGCCTCATCCAATCAAACTACGGCCCCAAACAGAGAGTCCTGCCGGGTGCGGACGCTAAGCGTTCTTCTCCGTGGCTCCCGGGTTGCTCTCACCGAGCAGCTCACTGAGATGGTCCTCGCGACGCTCCTGCAGACGCGTCGCCGGGCTGAGCGTGGGGGCCGTGTCGACGGCCCGCTCCATCGCCTCACCCAGCTTGGAGACGTACGGCATCTTCTGTCCGCGGTGGGGGAAGACCGTGTAGACGATCACCAGGCCTGCCAGAGCGACGATGAGAAACATCGCCACGAAGATGACAAAGATGGTCAGCACTGGCTCGGCCAGCCCCCTTCTGGATACGCACGGACGGCCCCAACCCTTGCACAACCCGCGCCCCGAGCCCACAACGCCACGCGGCCGCGTGGGACCGGGCGACGGGCGTCCGTCGTACGGCGCGGGATCTCGACAACGTCCACCGGGCCGGTAGTGTTTCGCGGCATGAGGATCATCGGGACAATGATGGTCCGGGACGAGGTCGATATCGTCGCCGCGATGATCGAGCACCACCTGGACCAGGGTGTCGACACGTTGATCGTCACGGACAACGCCTCGGTCGACGGCACCACGGAGGTGCTCGAGCGCTACGCCGCGACGGGGCGGGTCGAGCTCCACCACGACCCCGTCCACGAGAAGCAGCAGGGCAAGGTCGTCACCGCGATGGCCCGCCGGGCGCGCACCCACTTCCGCGCCGACTGGGTCCTCAACCTCGACGCCGACGAGTTCCTCGTACCCAAGGACAAGGGCCTGAGCGTACGTCAGGCGCTCGAGGCCACTCCCCTGTCCCTGAACGCGTTCACCGTCGAGGTGGAGAACCTCATCGGCCCGCCCGCCTGGCAGGGCGGCGGCGTCAACCGGCTCCAGTGGCGCGACCGGCGCTCGGACGAGCGCCTCGAGGCCGCCGGACTGCACGCCCACCCCACGCCCAACGCGGTCCACCGCGGCGAGTCCGACGTCAAGGTCGTCCAGGGCAACCACTTCGTCTCACTGAAGAGCAACGGCCAGCCGGCCGACGAGGTCGCCATGGAGGTCCTCCACCTCCCCTGGCGGTCCTGGTCCCAGCTCGAGCGCAAGGTGATCAACGCCGGCAAGGGCTACGAGGCCAACCCGGGGCTCAAGCCGAGCCCGCGCCACCACGGGATGCGGGACTACCAGCGCTACCTCGCCGGGACGCTGCAGGACGCCTATCTCGCCCGCACCCCCACCCGCGCCGAGCTCGCCGCGGGGGCCTTCTCGGGCGACTACTCCCTCGACGACTGGCTGACCAACCACCTGCAGATCGTGCTCACCCGCTCACTGGTCCCCGACCTGCTCCGCGACGTGCTCGACCCCGAGAACGACAAGGCCGTGCCCGAAGACGAGCACGCCCGCGGTGCCGAGCGCGGCCGGGCCGCCCTTGCCGCCGAGCCCTACATCCCACCCCGCAAAAGCTGAAACTCTCTTCAGGAGGACCTGTCTTGCCCACCTTCAGGGGCGCCGTACGCCGCGGCCTCGCTGCCGCGGGTCTGCAGACCGTCAACGCCGCCGACGCCGAGGCCGCCCGCCTGCACCACCGGATCGACGAGCTCAAGCAGCGCAACCAGAAGCTGCGTACGAAGGTGGACCGGTTGCAGGGCGACCGCAACCGCACCACCGCGGTGCCGGCGATCCCGGGCCAGGACCGGCTCGGCCTGCGGCGCGAGCAGGTGCTCGCCGGGGTCAAGCCCGACGCCCTGATCCTGGAGATCGGCCCCGCGCACAACGCGATCCTGCCCAAGCGCGACGGCTACGACGTACGCATCGTCGACTATCTCGACCGCGAGGGTCTGGTGAAGCGCTACGCCGGCTTCTCCCAGTACGACCCCCACGACATCGAGGAGGTCGACTACGTCTTCCAGCCTGGAACTCCCTGGTCAGAGGTGATCCCGGAGCGCTTCGACCTGATCGTCGCCTCCCACGTCATCGAGCACACCACCTCGATGATCGACTTCCTCAACGAGTGCGAGAAGCTGCTCGAGCCCGACGGCGTGCTCGCCCTGGTCATCCCCGACCACCGCTACTGCTTCGACCGGTTCCGGGAGCGGGCCTCGCTCTCGCGGGTCATCGACGCCTCGCTCTACCCGTCGTCGGTGCACACCATGGGCGCGGTCATCGAGGAGCGACTCAACGCGGCCAAGCACGGCGGCATCACCGCCTGGGGCCCACGCCACAAGGGCGACTACACCTTCGCCAACGGGCTGGAGACCGTGAAGGCCAGCGGCGAGGAGGCGCGCCGCGGGGAGCGCTACATCGACACCCACAACTGGGTCTGCACCCCCAACCACCTCCGCCTGCTCCTCCAGGACCTCGCCGACCTCGACTTCATCTCGTTGCGGGAGACCTCCTTCCACGACACCGTCAAGCACGAGTTCTTCATCAACCTGTCCCCCTCCGGGGAAGGCACCGGCCTCGCCCGTGAGGACCTCCTCGTCCTAGCCGACGACGAGCGCCGGGTGTTGGACCAGGCAGTCTTCGAGAAGTAGAGCTCTGGTGTAGCCGAGTCGGCGCAACTGCACGCCTTGGCGCGAAGCGAAGCGAGCGAGGCGAGCGGTTGCGCCGACTCGGTGCGCAATCCTCTACCTCAGCGGCGGCGGATCTCGCGGAGGACGAAGGCGGCGGCGAGGCCGACGACGACTCCGAGGAAGGTCTCGGCCAGGCGCGACCACAGCAGCGCGTCGGCGGGCTGCGGATGGCCGAGCTGGACCATCAGCAGCGAGAGCGGGGTGATGGCGACGAGCGCGAGGCCGTAGTGGCGCCCGACGAGGAGCTCGGTGATCGCCTGGAGCGCGGCGACGACGACCGCGACGACGAGGGCGGGAAGCGAGATCGACAGCAGCACGGCTGCCACAACCAGACCGACCAGGGTGCCGACCACGCGCTGCAGCCCGCGGGTCGTCTGAGCCAGCAGTCCGGTGACCCCGAACGGCACCGCCGCGGCCACCATCGCCCAGTACGTGTGGCTCAGTCCGAGCCCGGTCGAGACCGTGCCGGCGAGAACGACCGCGACGACGACCGCCGTCGCGTGATCAAGCCGGATCTCACCCCGCGCTGCATCCACAGATCCGCAGGAGCCGACCAGCCGCTCCTCGAGAAGTCCGAGGAGCACGGCCAGCCCGGCCGCGCCCGTGGCCACGCCGACCGCCACCGCGACCCCAGCGGGGGCCACTGGGAGCGCCGCGCAGGTCGCCACCGCGAAGACCGGGAACATCGGCCCCGGCGGCCGCAGCACGAACCGGTCGGACAGCATCGACCCGACCGCGGCCCACACCGCAGCGACGGGAATGACGAGCCAGGCTCGGTGTGGCGAGGTTGCCACGAGCGCACCGCACAGGACCGCCGCGCACATGAGCGCCCCGGCCGCAGCCTGCGTGCGCCACCGGCCGCGCAGCGGCTGACGCCCCCCGTAGATGGAGGCGAAGGTGCCGAAACAGGCGTACGCCGCGAGCTCAATGTGGCCAACCCCCGCCAGCGCCACCAGCGCGACCAGCAACGTCACGCTCGCCCGCCAGGCGGGCGAGCCACTTCCCGGCGCCGGCGAGATGCGAACGGATTCCTGCACCAGCCGCTCGAGCCGGCTCACCTCGCTGCCCAACCGTTCGCCTCCGCCCCGCACTGCCGTCATCGCCATCCAGCACCTTACGGCCACCTGGACTCACCAGATAGTTCAGCTCATCCTGCGGCGGAGCTCGGGAGTCCCCTCCCCCTCCAAGCCGGCCAGCACCACATCCCGTCCGGCCATCGCCATGACCAGATCGAGCAGGCGCCCGGCGACCTCGAGGCCGTCGCCGGCCACGAACTCCGCGTCGACCGCTCGGAGCCGAAGGCCCGCGACCAACGTCTTGCTGTTGACCGCGAAGTCCTTGGTGGCGAAGAACGTCGCGACCGCCATCAGGCCGTCAGGGTCGGGGGTGTGCTGGATGCCGAGCGGCCGCCGGATGTCCTCGCCGTGCACGATCATCTCCCCCAGCCCAGCGACGCTCTCCTTGCGTGGCAGCCCGATCGGGCCGATCTCCGCGAAGCGCTCCAGCGTCTCCTCGACTGAGGACCCGCGGAACTCCTCGAGCCGCCTGCGGTTGTGCACGTCCGGATCGAACCGCGCCCCGATCATGCTGCGCAGCCAGCCGGGGAACGAGAGTCGCGAGGCCGCGCCGAGATGCGCCACGACCTCCTCCACGTCCCACTCCCCGCAAAGGGTGGCCGAGCGCCATTGAGCAGGTGAGAGCGTCCTCAGGTCATCGACCAGCGCGTCCCGCTCGCGCAGCTGGATCACCGAAAGCTTCGTCATGCGGACACCCTGACAGGTCACGTACGCGGTGAGGAGTGACACCTCGACCGACGTACGTGACTTCTCGCCCGACGCGAGTGACACCTCGGCCGACGCGAGTGACACCTCGACCGACGTACGTGACTTCTCGCCCGACGCGAGTGACACCTCGGCCGACGGGGGTGACGCCTCGGCCGACGGGGGTGACGCCTCGGCTAGAGACGGTCGCGGTTGGCCCTCTCCTCGAGCGCGATGTCGAGAAGGGTGCGGGCGCGAGCGTCGAAGCCGTGGTCTCGGTGGATGCGGGCGGCCTCGGCGCGGATGTGCTCGTCGGTGCCGAAGACGACCGACGGGTCGGGCATCGATGACCACTTCACCAAGTCCTCGGGCGTCTCGTAGACCTGAACAGTGTCGCCGAAGACGTCGCGGAGGCCGACGACGTCGTCGGAGACGACTCGGGCGCCGGAGGCGACGGCGTCGAAGAGCCGGTTGGAGATGAAGCCGTAGTCGCGCATGTCGGCCCAGTGGTCGTTGAGCACGACCCCGGCGGCCCGGTACTCCGCGCCGAGGCGGACGTTGGGCATGTGCTGGGCCTTGACGTAGTGGCGCGGGATGTAGGGCTCCCAGCCGTGGCCGTAGACCGACAGCGGCAGCCCCGCGGCGACCGCGTCGTGGATGATCGGGCGCTCGACGTCACGCGAGGTGCCGACGAAGAGCACCGCGTGTCCGCTGTCGGGCAGGGCCCGGTCCGGGTTGAACAGCTCAGGGTCGGTGGCCTGCAGCAACGGGTCGATACGGATCCCCCAGCGTGCCGACATCCGCTCGGCCCAGGCCGGCCCGGCAGCCAGCAGCCGGTCGAAGCCGGCAGCCTCGGCCCGGGTGACCGCGTCGGGGTGGGAGATCACCCAGCCGATGTTGATCCGGCCGTCGGGGGCCGGGAAGTAGCGCGAGAGGCCACGCAGGGTGAGCACGACGTCGTCGTCGAGAGCGCTCGGTCGCTCCCACTCGTAGTGGTGGTCGACCACCGCCGACTGGCCGAGCTTGCGCAGCGACCGCGCCAGCGCACGCGCGAAGTGGGTGTCACCCCAGCGCTCCCCCTCCGGCGCTCCGGGCGCGGAGATCTTGATCGACCAGCGCAGCTGCGGGACGCCCTCGACGATCGACGCTCGCGGGATCGGGGCGAGGATCGGGCGGGTGGCGGCGTACGTCTTCGCGGGGCCGGTCGGCTCACCTGCCGTGGCCCGGCCGACGACCTGGTAGCCGCAGGCCGCCCAGGCGGCCACGTCGTCGCGCGGCTCGACCCGGCCGGCCCAGCGGTCGAGGTAGATCAGCCGGTTGCGTGGGGCGCGCGCGAAGCGGCCCTTCGACTTCGACTCGTGGTGGACGACCTCCGCGGTGGTCACCACCCGGAACGACCCCGGTCGCAGCGCGGCGAGCCGGTGGCACAGGTCGACGTCCTCCATGCCGTTGGTGAAGATCGGGTCGAACCCCTGCAGGGCGACGACGTCGCGATAGCGCATCGCCAGCGCGGCGCCGGTCAACGCCGAGAACCGGTGACCCTCGAGACCGACGGCGTCCTCGGCCGGATACTCGGCGAGCATGTTGTAGGGCAGCCCGCCGTAGGGCGGGAAGACGACCCCGGCCGACTGCACCGAGCCGCTCGGGTAGAGCAGCAGCGGCTGCGCCGCGAGCACCTCGGGATCCTCGAGAGCCGAGACCAGCGGCTCCAGCCAGCCGGCCAGCGCTGTGGTGTCGTTGTTGAGGAAGACCACGGTCTCCCCGGTGACGTACGGGATGGCGAAGTTGTTGCCGAGCGCGAAGTTGTGGTTGACGGTGCTGTGCACCACCTTCACCTCGGGGAACCGCGGCGGCAGCGAGTCGAGCACCGCCGAGACGCGGGCCGAGGAGCCGTTGTCCCAGACCACGATCTCGAGCCGCTTCGCCCCTGCCCCGTGCTCCATCACGGCCTCGACCGCACCCACGGTCAGCAGCGAGTCGTCATAGGTCGGGATGACGACCGAGACCACGTCCGGGTCGGGCGCCCGCTCCGCGAGCGCGGCCCAGTCGACGAACGCGCCGTTGCGGACGACGTCCTCCCACGACTCCAGGTCGTAGGGATCCAGCGGGAGCCGGTCCTGGCGCGGACGGCGCGGGTTGATGCCCTGGCGCCGCTCGACGCCGACCTCGGGGACGACCTCGACCTCGGCCTTCGCGGTCAGCCGCAGCGCAAGGTCGTAGGCCCAGCCGACGCCGATACCGGCACGGGGCCCGCCGACCTCGTTCAGCAGCGGCGCGGAGATCAGCAGCCGCGAGAGCAGGACCCGCATCAGCGGGCCGGGGACATCGGGGCCGGGCACGAGCGGAGGTACGTCGATGGCGAACCGCTGCTCCGGCTGCCACGGGCGCTCGAGCACGTCGGCGACCAGCGGCCTCCCGGCCGACTGCGCCACCGAGGCCAGCCGCGCGAGACGGCCAGGACTCCAGACGTCTCCCCCGGCGACGTACGCGACGAAGTCACCGCTCACCTGGGCGAACGCCGCGACCACGCCGGGTTCACCGCGGTCCGGGTCGCCGGGCACGACTCGCACGCCGGGGACGAGGTCGGCGGCCGACCCGGCGACCGAGGGAGTCAGGCCGCGGTCGATGACGATGATCTCGGTGCTCACCCCGGTCTGGGCGGCGACGCTCTCCAGGGTCGCGCGGGCGAGCTCCTCGGAGGCACCGAGGTCGACGACGACGCTGACCGTGCCGACCGGCGCACGACCGGCCGGGGTCGCCGCGCCGCGGACGATGGCCGGCCGCCAGGTCTGGGGGCCGCCCTGCCGGGCCTGCCATTCCGCACGCCGGTTGCGGATCCAGTCGCGCAGGTCAGGGAACCGGCCGTCGACCTGCTCCAGCCAGTCGTTGGCGCGCCGTCCGTTGCGTGCGCCCCGGTCGACGTAGTGGCCGATCGCGCCGCCGTAGAAGCTCTCGGTCTTGCGCCGTTCGGTGTAGCCGTCGGTGTCGAAGAGCGGGTGGGTCGGCTGCAGCCACAGCTCGGCGCGCAGCCAGTAGAGGAACGGGTCCTGGTCGCCCATCTGCTTGCGCAGCCGCGGGGTCAGCCGCGCGACGAAGAACTCGGGGTCGAAGAGCGGGCTGGGCTGAGCCAGCGGCTTGGCCGGATCCTGCTCGAGATAGTGACGGGCCGCCCGCTTGCGGTCGAGGCGCTCACCGACCTGCTCGGCGTACCACTCGTGGTCGAACAGCGGGCAGTCGACGAGCAGACGCACGTCGTCGGCCCTGCTGTAGAGGGGCGAGTCGTTGTAGACCTTGCGGGCAAGGTCTCGCCCCCTGCGCAGTCCGCCACGTGCGATGCGCTTCAACTCTTCGTCCACTAAAGGTCCCCCAAGACGCTCTAGATCGTGCTTCGGCAGTGGGTCAGACTGTCACAGTGCCGAATGGCGGTGAACGGCGCCACGCACGTTCACCCAACTGTCGAGGTCAATTCTGCCGCCACAGCGGCATGACCGCCTCCCGGATCTCCTCGGGCATCGGCGTCACCGGGCGCCGTGCTTCGTTGCCTCGGGCTCCGCTTCGGCTGTGCTCGGTGTTGTCGACATAGACGTGCACGAACCGACCCTCCGCCGCGGCCTCCTCGCCCGGCCCCTGGAAGAGCCCGATCCGGTAGATGACCGACGAGCTCCCGACCTTGTCGACGACCAGTCCGGCCTCGACCGGCTCGGGGAACCCGATCTCGCGCAGGTAGCGGCACGAGGTCTCCGCGACGATCCCGATCTTCGGCAGCTTCCGCACGTTCACGCCGGTCGTCTCGAACAGATAGGCGTTGACGGCGGTGTCGAAGTACTCGTAGTAGGTCGCGTTGTTGAGGTGACCGTAGGCGTCGTCGTCACGCCAGCGGGTGGTGATCGTGCGCCAGTGCACGTAGTCGGCGCGGGTCGGGGTCTTGCGGTCAGGAGTGCTCATCGCCGCCGATCTTAGATCCTAGAGCTCGTCCTCGACCGCACGGACCAGATAGGGCGCCAGCGTCATCGAGAAGGTCGCGGTGATGTGGCTCCGGTCGCGATAGGCCTGCACGTGGCCGATCACCAGGGGACACCGGTCCTCGTCGCAGTAGGCCGCAGAGAGGTCGATCAGCGAAGCGCCCGGCCCTGCCAGGCGGACCGCCTCGGCGAGCGGGTCAGAGGTGGCGTACGCCTCCTGGCGGGTCATCTCGCACGCACCAGCGTCCGCGAGCGTCTCGATCTCGTCGAGGCAGGTCGCCGCCTCGGGGGTGAGGTACGGGTTGTCGGCCAGCGCGACGATCTTCGTGCCCCGCTCGAGGATCGGCTTCCAGGCCTGCGCGAGCTGGTCGGCGACCGGGTCCGGCTCGCCGGCCGCGAGGTTCGGATTGCGGCGTTGGGTGACCAGCACGACGTCGTACGCCTCCTGGTCGAGCTGCTCGATCAGCGCCTCGCGGTAGGCGCGGCGCGGGTCACCAGCGGTGGCCGGGAGCAGCCCACCGCCGTTGGCGACCAACGTGTCGACCGACCATCCTGAGCTCTCGGCGACCCGGGTCAGGCCGGGGATCAGCGACGCGCCGTGCGAGTCACCGACCAGCGCGACCCGGAGCGCATCCGGGTCGTCGGAGCCGAGGTGGCAGACCTCGGGGCGGGCGCCGGCGGCGTACGTCTCGATCTCGGGGAGATAGCACCGGTAGGCCCGGCCGGTGTCATCCTTGCGGGCGATCGGCGCAGGGAGGAGTACGCCGTCGAGCTCCGGGTTCCGGCACCCCTCCATCAGGTCGGCGGCGCCGAAGCACTCGGTGTCTCCCGATGCGAGCGCCTCAGCCTGGGTGCGACTCTCCTCGACCAGGTTGCGTCCATGCAGGATCCCGGGGACCGCGACGGCGGCTACCAGGGCCGCTCCGAGCACCGCGAAGAGGATGGCCCGCGGGGTGGTCCCCAGGATCGGTCCGGTGCGGAACGGCGTCTCGACGAACCGGTAGGTCAGGGCCGCGAGGCCGATGGTGACCAGGAGGATCAGTGGCTCGCGGAGCCAGGTACCGAGCACGGGGCCGGTCTCGGGGAGCACGACCACGAGCGGCCAGTGCCACAGATAGAGCGAGTAGGAGACCGTCCCGATCCGCTGCACGACCGGATGGCCGACGACCCGAAGCCCGAGGCCGCGGGGCGCGCCCGCCCAGATGACCAGCGCGGTGCCGACGACCGGCAGCAGCGCCACCCAGCCCGGGAACGGCAGCGAGTCGTTGAAGAGCAGCAGCGTGCCGAGCACCCCGAGCCAACCGGCCACCGCTGCGTACGGCGCCCAGCGCCCGGGCACGCGCTCGAGGGAGAGCGGCAGCACGGCGATGAGACCGCCGGCCGCGAACTCCCAGGCGCGCGCGTAGGTGACGAAGTAGGAGTCGGCGCCGTCCGTCGCGGTGACATAGACCGAGGCCAGGAGGCTGACCACGAAGACGGCGAGGAAGACCGCCCGGATCGCCGTCAGCCGCACCTTCGGCCGTCGCCGGGTCAGGAGCGCCACGGCGACGATCAGCAGCGGCCAGATGAAGTAGAACTGCTCCTCGACCGAGAGGGACCAGTAGTGCTGCACCGGCGAGGGCGGGTCCTCGGCGGCGAGGTAGTCGACGGCGGCCCAGGACAGCTGCCAGTTCTCCACATAGAACGCGGCCGCGACCGTCTCTCGCAGGAACTGCTGCCACAGTGCCTCCGGCACCAGGACGTACGTCGCCCCCGCAGCGCACACGAGCACCAGCAGCGCCGCGGGGAGCAGCCGCCGGATCCGGCGCGCCCAGAAGGCGCCCAGCCGCACTCCGCCGGGCTTGGCTGCCTCACGGACCAGGTGGGAGGAGATCAGGAAGCCGGAGATCACGAAGAAGACGTCGACCCCGGCATAGCCGCCCCGGACCGCTCCGGGCCACAGGTGGAAGAGCACGACGCCGAGCACCGCCGCCGTACGCAGCGCCTGGATCTCCAGCCGCTTGTCCCGGACCGGTGTGGGCTGCTCTGCGGTGACGGGGGCGACCGCGAGAGCGGTCACCGGCGTACCCGGCGGACGACCCGGCCCGCCACCCGGCGGGCCTTGCGGACGCCGCGCTCGCCGAAGCCCAACGGGATCTCGATCCCGTGGCGCGGGCGACCGTCGAGCTCGACGATCTGCGCACTTTCGCCGATCCGATCGCCGATGACGTCCTCGTGGATGATCACCGGCCCGTCGAACTCGCCGAGCGCGTCACGGCCCTCGAACCACACCCGCCAGCGCCCGCCCGAGAGCGCAGCGGTCGGGAGCGCGACCTCGAGACTGCCGGAGGCGAGCTCGGTGGCGTCGTATTCCAGCGTCCGGCGCCGACGGTCGTGGACAAACACGACGCGGAGCCTAGCGGAATCGACCATCGTGTGAGCCAGGTGGAGGTGGGCGCGGCCGTCGACGAGCGAGAGTGAGGTCGCGGTCACCGGATCGGTGGCACCCGAGACCACCCGGCGCAGCAGCTCGGGACCGTCCTCGAGAGCGGCCATGATCCGGCCGAGCCGCCAGTCGCGCGCCTCGTCGGTCGCCGATGCATCGGCGACCGCAGTGAACAGGTCACGATGCTTGAGCACGAGGTCGGCGAGGTCGTCCCCGATCAGCGTCTCGTCGCTCAGCGAGACGGTCGAGACGGCGTTGACCAGCGGCCGCTGGAGCGTACGCAGCGGCACCACGCCGCTGTCGGCGACGAGCTGTAGCGTCTCCAGGATGTCGGCGACCGTCCGGTCGCCCCAGCGGACGTCCTCGCCGATCAGCCGGGCCACCGTCGACCACTGCCCTGCCCTGACGAGGCGCCAGCCCCACCGCTTGTCGCGCTCCAGACCGTCGACCAGGTCGTCGACGATGCCCTCGTCGAGGAGTCCGACCAGCTCGGCGACCAGCGCCCGGGCCGGCTCGAGCGCCACCGGGTCGACCACGGCCATGCCGCGAAGCGCTCGGACGATAGCCATCCAGCCGTCGGCGTCGAAGATCAGCGAGGCGTACTCTCCGCGGACCAACGGGTCGCCGAGCGCGACGATCCGGCGGGCGCAGCGCAGCTCCTGCTCGAGATAGCTGATGATCCCCGCCGGCGAGTGGGACCTCGCGGTCATCGACCCCGGGCCGGGCCGGTCTCGGTAGACGTAGACCGTCTCGGTGACGATGTCGAAGCGGGCCGTGGTCAGCGCGTGCACCATCGGCTCGATGTCGTTGGACCGGCTCGCGTCAGGAAACGAGATCTGCGCCGAGTCCCAGAAGTCGCGCCGGAAGACCCGGTTCCAGCAGGCCCGGTTGCGCAGGGCGGACGGCACGTCGGCCAGCCGCACCAGCGTGCGCTCCTCGTCGAAGGCCGGCCAGGCCCGCACCGGCCACCAGACCCGGTCGCTGAAGAGCTTGAAGAACCGGCCGACCACCATGTCCGAGCCGGTCGCGCGCGTCTTGCGCAGCATCGCTGCGTACGCCCCGCGGGGCACCAGGTCGTCGCCGTCGGCGAAGGCGAGGAAGCGGCCCCGGGCCAGCGAGACGCCGTGGTTGCGGGCCTGTCCCCCGCCCTTCCCGGGCGAGCGGACCACCGTCAGGCGGGGGTCGCGGGCGGCGTACGCCTCGGCGATCTCGAACGTGTCGTCGGTGGAGGCGTCGTCGACGAGGATCACCTCGAGGTCGAGCGGCTCGGAGTCGGTCGACTGGTCCTCGAGGATCGAGGAGAGCAGCTCTCCGACCCACAGGCCGACGTCGTGGGTCGGGACGACGACGGAGAGCTCAGGGGTGATCATCGAACGTCACCCATCAGCCCGTCGAGCAGCCGCAGGTAGTCGCGCGACATCTCATAGGGCGTGTACGCACGGGTGAACTCGTGCGCGGCGCGGTGCCGCGCCTCCTGCCCGTCGAGGGCCTCCAGGATCGCCGCGGCGAGCGCCGCCGGCTCGTCGGGCTCCGGGGCGTACGTCACCACCCATGGCTGGTCGGCGAACTGCCGCGCGACCGGGGTGTCCTCGGGGATGAGAGCGGTCCGGCCGAAGGTGCCGGCGGCCAGCAGCGATCCGGAGTTGAGGATGCGCCGGTAGGGCAGCGCGACCACGTCGCTGGCCCGCAGCCAGTCGGAGAAGTCCGCGGTCTCGACGAACCCGATCCGCTTGACGATGTTGGGCGCCGACAGCATCTCCTCGACCGTCTCCACGTCGGAGGCGGGCACCACCTTGCCGGCCACCACGAAGGTCAGGTCGGGAACCTCCTCGGCGGCGATCTCGACCGCCCGGCAGAGGACGTCGAGGCCCTTGTACGCCCGGATCTGGCCGATGAAGCCGACCGTCGGCACCCCTTGCGGAACCCCGATCCGCTCGCGCGAGGCGGCGTCGTCGCCGCCGTCGGGGTAGACGCCGAGGTAGGAGGAGTGCGGCAGGTCGACGACCTTGTCGGGCGGGAGCGCGTAGTACGCCGCGGTCTCCTCGACCGTTGCCGGGTTGAGCTGGATGATCCGGGTCGCGTTGCTCGCCAGCACCTTGGCGACCGCGAGCTCGACGTCGACGTAGTCGGCCTCGTGGGCGATCGAGTTGTGCACCGTCCACAGCACGTCGCCACCCCGGTCGCGTACGCCGCTCAGCACGTCCTCGAACCGGGCCGCGTTGGCCCAGGCCTCCTCGAGACTCTCGCAGCCGGCGGTCACCGGCGACGTCCAGTGGACGTGGAGCACGTCGCCCCGTCCCATGTGCGCCGCGCGCGCCTCGAGCCGGCGCAGTCCCTGCACTCCCTCGACCACGTCCCAGCCCGCGGCGCGCGGCGCGACGGTGAGCATAGTGAGGTAGGGGTTGCTCCGGTAGTAGGGGAACGACAGCAGGGTCGAAGGCATCTGGGGGTCCTCAAAGTACTTAACCGTGACGATCCCCCGAACGCCGAGACCACGTCTCGCCGGTGCCCCGGTTGGCCGGTGACCGCAGGATTCTAGGCAGGCAAATGAGCCCACTTTGACCACTCAGACGGCTTCCCCGTATGCCTTCATCACGGGTTCACCGATGGTTCATCGAAGCCACCCCTGCTGGTGGTCGAGCCTGCGAAGGCCCGCTCAACACTACGACCCGGCTTTACAGATTACGTCCACTATGGGACATTATCTGTTGTG
Source organism: Nocardioides sp. NPDC006273 (assembly GCF_040613495.1). Classification (NCBI taxonomy): domain Bacteria; kingdom Bacillati; phylum Actinomycetota; class Actinomycetes; order Propionibacteriales; family Nocardioidaceae; genus Nocardioides; species Nocardioides sp. NPDC006273. The sequence goes on from NZ_JBEXSD010000003.1 coordinate 173,987, forward strand.
GCAGGCCAGGAGTTCCTCACCATCGCGGAAGCGGCGAACACCCTCGGGGTGTCGACCCGCCATGCCCGACGCCTGGCCGACTCCGGCGCGGTCAGCCGGGTCGCTCGCGGGCTGATCGACCGGGCCTCCGTTGACCGCTACCTCTACTCCCAGCACATGGGGCGAACCCGAGCGTGGGCCGAGCACACCGCGTGGGGAGCCGTCGCACTCCTCGCCGGCCAGGACGCCGGCTGGCTCGGAGCCACCCAGGTCTCCCGGCTTCGCCGACATCTGCGAGAGATCACCGAGGTCGACGACCTGCTGGCCCGGATGCGCGACCGCGCCCAGGTCCGGGCGTTCGACGCCCACCGCGCTGCACTCCCCCGCCTACGCGAGCTCGCCGGGGCCGCCAACACGCGAACGCTCGGCATCACCGATACCGTGGATGAGCGCGTCGACGGATACATCGCAGCCAGCGACCTCGACGACCTCGTGCGCACGCTCCGCCTGCGAGAAAACGCAAGTGGCGCGGTCACGCTGCGGGTGACCGGCTTCGACTTCGACCGGGTCCGCGACCTGGCCGACACATCCATCGTCGCGGCCCTGGACGCGGCTACGAGCACTGATCCCCGACTGCGAGGCGTCGGCCACCGCGCGTTGGCCGAGTTGCTGGAGAGGTTCCGATGAACGGCGTACGTCCTACGATCGACGTCGCTGCGGCGCCAGGCGGCTGGTCGGCGCCGTGGCCCAGCGTCGCGGAACTGGCCGAGGCACTCCCGGACGGCAGCTGGACGTTGGTCGGTGGGTTGATGACGCAGCTACACACGATTCATCACGGACTGGGCGTGGTGCGCCCGACCAACGACGTCGACATCGTGCTGCACATCGAGACCACGCGCGGCGCGCCCAACAAGGCCGCCACCGCGCTGGAGGCACTGGGATACCAGTTCCAGCCCAGCATCGACCTGCGAAACAACACCGCACACCGCTTCGTGCGCGGCACGACGATGGTCGACCTCGTCGCGGGCACGGTTGAGGATCAGGTCGACGTCCTCATCGCCGATCACCCGGCACCGCGGGTGATCGAGAAGCTGCGGGGTCACGAGATGATCCGCATCGAGGGCGGCACCCAGGCTCTACGTCGCACCGTGAACGCCCGGATGGCGATCGCGTCCAACTCGGCGTCGACGATCTCGGTGCCGCGCCCGTTCGGCGCGCTGATCCTGAAGGCCGCCGCCTACACGACCGACTCCCGCGACCGCGAGCGCCACCTGTTCGACGCCGCGGCGCTGCTCGCCTGCATCGACGACCCGTTCGCCGAGCGGGCTGAGTTCACCGGCTCCGACAGGCGCCGGGTCGCGACCCTCGCCACGCACCTCGACGCCACGCACCCCGCCTGGCGGGCACTGCCCGAGGAGCACCGTACGCAGGCACAACTGACGCTGGACATCCTCGCCGCAGCTGACGAGTTGTCAGGTCCTACCGCGACCCCAGAGTGAGCAGGACGACCGTCTCCACAGATCAGTACCGTCTATCGGGCCAGCCACCGCTCTTAATCGGCCGTCCTCCCGGAAACCAGCAAGGGATGGAGGGCACACATTCCGCCCAGAATGCAGTCCTCGTGGCCACGTCACCGTGCTGAACAAGACTTCTCAGAGCAGGAGCTATGTCTGGCTGCGCAGGTCAATCAACCGACGAACTCGCCTAACAACTTCCAGGTCGCCGGCACGCAGAAGTCGCATGTGGGCTACACGGTGTCTCACGTGCATGACGTCTGAGCGCACCCTCGCCCACTCATCCGCCCGTAGCCCCAGGATCTGCCGCTCCGCGCAGAGTGCCTCTGCTAACGAGATGAGTTCCGACAACTGCATCCAGTCGAGTGGACTGCGCAGGTGATCGATCGACGTGGCGGCGGCGATGCCGTCCCGACGGGCTAGCTCGACCAATCCAGCGGTGTCTTCGCCGAGACCAGCCGTCCTCCACCCCTCCCCTAAATCGGATTGCAGTCGATCCGTTACGGATACTCGAAGTTGGCGCTCCAGGTTGAATAGCTCTGCAGCAACGCGGATCCAAGAGTCCGGCGCGTCGACACACTGAGCCACCGTAGAGCCGAGTGAGTCAATCCAAATCTGCCGGTTGACGAACGGCAAAAGATCGATCCGGTCGCCTGTTCCGACCTGAACAAGGCCACTCGCGGCAAGGCTCGCCAAGATCACGTCGTTGGGAACATCGTAGGCATCAAGAACTTCCAGGCGCGACTCGTAAACCCACGAATCGACTAGGGCCAAAAGATCTGGCCCTAGTTCGCGCCACGCGCGATCAGCAACGGCGCGTTCAGCGCTCTTGACACGGCGGCTCTTCTCGTTCCCACTATCCTCACCAACGGTGATGGCTACAAAGCTATCCAGAAGTGCACGCGAACCACACGCAAAGGCTACAACTCTTTCGGCGTCTTGCCGATCGCGCACCAGCGGCAGGACGATTTCCAACGCGGCTTGTTCGCGAAGTAGTCGAAGCCGAACTGTTTCCGCATCAGCCAGGAGTGAGCTAGCTGCCAGGATCGGAAACCGCGACAGGGGATACTCGGACATAAACCATACGCTGGCTCCCCGAAATCTCGCCGCCTCGAATTTCTCCCGCAGATCGCCGAGGGCCGTCTCAATGTTGCGTTGGTCGTCTGCGGGATTACCGGGGCTGACGATCACTAAATCGCCAGTCGTTGCAGTCGCAGCCCATTGCGGCAGTGCCGGATCTGTCAGACTAAAGCAAGAAGTATTTCCCGGTCGCTGTTCCGCGACTGCTTCAGGAGTGAAATCTTCGCCGCAGTGGACAGCTGCTGCATGTGTGAACGCGAGCGAACCCTGCCGCGAAAAAAGCGCGGCCAGTTCAGGGTACCAATCCAAATCGACAGCCATCACAGCACCCTCGCTGTAGCCAATGTCTGACAAAGGGCACCGAATTCGATCTCACCATCTGCACCTTCCGTAACGAGACCAAGATCCAGCAGTCTTCCCACCTCTATCGAATACTCGTCCTCGAGACTGCCCCAGTCTGCGTCGCCCGCAGCAGCCAACCGAAGGAGGCTGGCCTCCGTGGGGTAGTGGCGCTCGAAGGAGCCAAACATCTGCGCCAGACGCTCCGCCACCCCCCGGCGCCAATTTCGCTGGACTGCCTGCACGTTTTCGTCAGTTACGCGAATCGGGAACATGTCCTGCCCGAGACCCTCTACGACCGCAGCAGCCAATGTCCGGTGCAGGAATACGTCACCGATTGCGATCTCGTACATCTTATCGAGAGAATCAGAGGACCATTCCACCCCCATCCTTTTTCCGACGTCAGTAGTAAGTCGATCCACTTCCACCTTTGACATTGGCTGAATATGATAGGACCGAGCCCAATTAAATAGCGGATTCTCGACACCGAAGAGTTCCCCGCGATGAATAGCGGCACTCGTAATGCCGGAGACCACTACGTTGAATATCGAATGCTCTTGAACTAGCGACCGGAGCGCGCCCAAGAACTCCGGAACCTCGGGCCGGCTCCCCTCTTTGAGGGTTTCCGCATCGCCCAACAATGACTCGATCTCATCCAGCGCCAAGACAACTTGGACGCCTCGGGTCTCGCAGTCGTTGAGACTCACCGCAAGCGCTCGCTTGAACTCACCGATAGACGCGTCGAGCTCCAGTTCAGCAAGTTCAGCTCGCCTCACCCCCGCTGCCCGAAAAGCCGCCAGGAGACCTTGGGAAATCTCCTGCACGAGTTCGACCTTCAGCCGCTCACTCCGCTGCGGAAGGCTTTCCAAATCTCGAAGAACAAAGATTCGGTCACTTCTCCCGCTCACAAATCGCCGCCCCAACTCCTTGACCAGCGAAGTCTTACCGGTTTTCCGAAGCCCAAAAACTCCGCAGACCTTTCCCTGGCGCAGTTCTTCCTGCAATTGAGTGAGTTCCTTGCGACGCCCAAAAAAATCGGCGCCCGTTACAGGAAGTGTCTCATCGTAAAGATTCCTGCTAGCTAGTTTACGCTGAAGTTCCGCCAATAAACTCCTAGCGATATGATCCGGAGTTCCCTCGATAGAAAAGTGGATCCCCAACATCGGGTCACTTTGGGCCCAAGCGTGCAACTTCTGAGGCGAGCGCGGATCAATAGAAGAGATCAGAACAACGTGATCTTCGCATGATAAGTTCTGTGGAAGTAAAGTTCGTCGTTTTTCCGCCGTAGACAGCACCGCCGGCTGCAACTCATGAACGAGGGAGTAGATGAGCATTACGTCCCGGTTGAGTCCGAACCTGCCGGCCAAACCTTCGCCAGGGTCGACGAGCGCCATCCAACTGCCATCCACGTACTTGCGGATGTAGCGGAAGTCCGCGCCGAGGAGTTTCAGCGCCTGCCGATGCTCTACTACCGCTGGCACCGCCTCCCGGAGCCGCTCGAACTCGCGGGAAAGCTCGCGATCTGCGAATGCGCCATCCTCAATCACTGGAAATACTTACCACGCTCAGGCATGTCTCGGCATACGTTCACCAGGCTTCATCAAAAGGAGGTGAAGGATGCGAGCGCAAGCCGCGGCCTGGGAGTGTGCGTCATTCCGCCGCGTATCGGGCACCTTCCTGCCGCCGGGCCGTACCCAGGAAGGGTGCGCCGAAACCGTCCCGAAGCTCGCATGTATCAGCGGGTTGCGAAGTACTTCTGCAAGCGTCGGTGCCGGTGCTTGAAGAAGGCGTCGACTACCCACGCGAGGAGCATGCCGAGGCCCGGAATGGGCAATTGAGGCTGCAGAGTCACGCGGTCATGCACCTGCGTTCCGCGCGCGACCGGAGTCAGCGTCCGCTCGTGCTCCCAGCGCCGCATGCTCAACATTGTGGACCGCTCTAAGAATCGGACGCCTGCCTCGAGCTCAACCACGGTCAGGTGGTCGAAGTCGAATGGGATGAGGCCGAACAGGCGGAGCCAAGCGCGGCCGATCGGCTGGCCCAACGGAATGGTTTCCACGGTCAGCCCAGACGCGCTGCGCGGCAGCCTCATCGTCATCCAGGGTCGCATCTCATGGTTGATGCCATCGGGATGGACGACCCGCTCCCACACGGCTTCCGCAGCTGCCGGAACTTCGACCTGGTTCTCAACGATCTTCGCTGTCACGTACGCCTCCCTGTCCATGTGCCTGCCGAACCATCACACACCGTCGCACGTTCAGCGTGCCGCCATCCGCTCATGCTGGCATCCGCGCGACCGTGCCGACACGAGGGCATCGCCGAAGTCACCAGCGACACGGAGCGCTCGAGTGGAGAGGGTTCGTGCTGCCAGCCCATTGCCTCTGCTTCTCACGCAGCGCGCGAGACGTCAATGCGGAGGTGGCGGTCCGTCGAAGTCGATCCTCATGAGTCTGCTGTCGGCCCAGTCTTCGAGCCGTGTCGGTCGAATGGTGCCTGGGTCGTGGGGTTGGTTGAGGTCGTCCACAATGGCGCTCAGGACGGTCTGCCGCTCAGTCGGATCCACGACGGGCGCTGCATGTGCAGGTAGGTCAGCCGTGACACCATTCTTGAGGTGGAAGATGAATGACGGCTCGGCGAGCAAGTTGGCGTACCAGCTGGTGGCACCTCCGCCGGCGCCGCTGCACAGGTAGGTGTTGCCTGCGGCACGGTAGAAGAAGATCTCGATCCGTCGCGGACGGCCTGTCTGCCGCCCGATCGTGGTGATGTCCACGATCCGTTCTCGCGTTCCTGCAGCGGGAGTGATCTCGATACGCCTGCGTACCGACTCCGGCAGGTGCTCCAGGCTCATGCGACCTCGTTCTGCAAAGCCGGACCCAGCAGCAGGCCGCCGTCGATGACGTACTCGGCGCCGGTGATGAACGATGCGTCCGACGAGGCGAGGAACAGCAGCAGCCGGGTGACGTCGTCGGGTTGGCCCAAGCGAGGGACTGCGAACGGATCGGGCGAGTAGAAGTCCGCGATCGCGGCGTCGCTCCCGGCAGCGGGCTCGGTGATGAATGGTGTGGCGATGACGCCGGGGTGGATGGTGTTGACGCGAATGTGATCCCGTCCGAGCTCGAGTGCTGCCGTCTTCGTCAGACCGCGCACGGCCCATTTGCTGGCGACGTACGGCGCGTAGTACGCGGTGCCGCTGGTCCCCATCGTCGAGGCGATGTTGACGATCGCCCCTCCGCCGGCGCGTCGCAGCGCGGGCGCTGCGGTCTTGATACCGAGGAAGGTGCCAGTCAGATTGATGTCGAGGATCCGGCTCCACGTCGCGTGGTCGGTGTTCTCGATGACGGCCGGCGGGTTCTGGACCCCGGCGTTGTTGACCAACGTCGTCAGGGCACCGAATCGCCGTTCTGTCTCCGCGATCGCAGCGGTCCACGAACTCTCGTCCGTGACGTTGAGGTGGACGAAGTGCGCATGATCGCCGAGCTCGGCGGCGCGAGCAGCACCGCGCTCGGAGTCGATGTCGCCGATGACGACGTTGGCACCCTCCGCATGAAGGGCCTCCACGTGGCTGGCGCCCTGGCCGCCGGTCCCGCCGGTGACGAGCACGGTGTGATGGTCGAAGCGTGGCATGAATACTCCTCAGAATGGTGAGTCGAGCGACTCACCTCGGAACTCTAGGTCGTGTCCAGTGGTGAGTCAAGCCACTCACCTCGCTACACTGCGTCCATGGAGAGTGATGGCCCGACCTACCACCAGCGAGTCGCTCGAGAGAAACGCGCCCTCATCGTGCAGGCCGCGACCGATCTGTTCCTCGAGCTGGGCTACGACAGAGCCTCGCTCGCGCGGATCGCAGAGAGCGCCGAGGTCTCGAAGGCCACGTTGTTCAAGCAGTTCCCGACCAAAGCGGCCTTGTTCGACGCCATCGTCACCGAGTCCTGGGCCGGAGCCGATGCCCTCGACCTGCCGAGCGCCGGCAACCTGGCCGACGGACTGGCGACGATCGGTCATCGCTACGCGGCCCTGCTGACCCGTCCCGAGATGACCGATCTGTTTCGCATCGTCATCGCCGAGCTGCCACGATTCCCGGAGCTCGCCAAAGCTCAGTTCTCGCAAGGGAAAATGCCCTACTTCGAGTCCGTTCAGCGCTACCTGCAGGACGAGACCAACGCTGGGACAGGAGAGATAGCCGACACAGAGCTGGCCGCCACCCAGTTCCTCGGGATGATTTCGAACTTTCTCTTCTGGCCCCGACTCCTCGTGCCGGGATGGACAGTGAACGACGTCCGAGCTGCAGAAGTTGTTGATGAGGCCGTCCGGACGATGGTCGCCCGCTATGCCCACACGCGCTGAGCACCACCGAGTCACCTGATGGGCTGATCAACCGTCACCCAGCGCCGCCTCGCGTCCTCACCCATTCGTCGTACGACACCGGCTCGGCGTCGTTCTCCGCCTGGTCGACGATGCTGTCGGTGAACCAGGTCCGCAGCGACACCATCTCCGGCGTGGAGCGCAGGGTGAGCAGCTGGTGGGTCTCGCTGAGCTCGTCGGCCAGGTTGTCCGCGGCCAGCAGCTCACGCACCACTGTGGCCATCTCACGGGGAAGGGTCATCTCGATGTCGACGTGCTCCAGCCCGGCCGCAGCCGCGTCCAGAGCAGTACGACGGCCCAGGTGGCGGGCGAAGGCCGGGCGAGTCACCAGCCGCTCGATGAGCTCGCCGAGCTCACGCGGCGGCGTCGGGCCGTCCTCGGAGTCGATGAGCTGGAGCTCACGGACCAGATCGTCGAGGCGCTGGTCGATCTGAATCCCCAGCTGCACCGGGCAGCCGGGCAGCCGTACGGTGACCCAGTCCGTGGGTAGGGCGGCCGGCTCAGGCCTCGCCTGCCCGGCGTGCTCCACCATGGGAGGCCGTACGTCGTGCTCGACGCCGTCGCCGGCGAGCGCGGCCCAAATACGTCGCCCGTCGACACGTTCCTCGATCCCCCACGACTCCGCCAGCACCGACACGATCACCAGCCCGCGTCCGGTCGTGCCCTGGCTCTCGACCGGAGAAGGGGCCACGGCAGGGAGCGGGACGAGCGCGCCGTCGTCCTCGACGCTGAGCCGTACGCCCGACTCGAGGTCACGCAGTCGGACCTGCATGTAGGGGCTGCCGCTGTGCAGGGCAGAGTTCGCGGCCATCTCGGTGACGCACAACGCGGCATCGTCGACGAGATGCCCTCGGCCCCACTCCACGAGCCCGTCGGTGACGAATCTGCGCGCACCGGGCACGCTCGCGGCCTCAGCCGCAAGGCGCACCCGCAGCTCAGGACGGCCTCCGTCGGACACGGACTTCATAGGGGTCAGTGTGCCTCGCGCCGGCCCCAGCCGTCAGCGACTCGACCTGACGGCTCCGATCAGCGAGCGGCCAGCGAGCGCCGGGCGCGGTGCCGGCGGACCGCGGCGCGATTGGCGCAACGGACCGAGCAGTAGCGCTGCCGTCCATTGCGGGTGACGTCCACGACCACCGCAGAGCACGGATCGCCCTCCACCATCCCCGCTTCGCACCGGCCCAGCCGATGGATGCCCCGGGTGGTCAGGTGCAGCGCCGTGCCCACGCTGATGACCGCGCGCAGCACGTCGGGAAGCGAGTCGTTGGCGTCGTCGCGGTAATGAAGGTGCCACCCTTCGGAATCGTGATCGGTCAGCCGCGGATACGCGGTCGCCTGCGCCATCAGATCGTTGAGCAGCCGCGCCCGCTCCCCCGGCTCCGGCGCATCGACGACGCGAAGCCACTCGTCGATCACCCGCCGGGTGCGCTCGTGGTCGTCCGGGGACTCGGCGAAGTCCATCGTCATCCCGAGCTTCCGGGTCCGAGCCTCGATGCCGGTCCGGTCCTCAGGCCAGTCGTCAGCGAGCGAGGCGGCGAGCAGCACGGCGTACTCACCGTAAGGGTTGAGATGCATAAGACCATTACAGCGCAGTGGCGACCATGACCGACAGCGCAACTGAGGAGTCCCGGTGCACGGACGCCACCCACGACCACGGCTGGCTCACCGAGTCCAGCCATCAGACCTGGAGGGCCGAGTCGTCTACGTGCGCTGCGCACTCTGCGGCGTACGTCGCGTCGACCTCCAGCCGCACCCGCTCCTACCGCCGCGGGCGCTGAGCCGCGAGCACGGGTGAGCGGAGGAGCGTCACTCCGCCGCGGCCGGGTCTTGATGCCCGCGCGCAGTCCGACCGTTCAGGGACGGGCCAGAAGCGTCTCGCCAGCCAGTGCCATCGTGATACGCGTCGTCGCCGGCCACATGACTATGGCGGCAAGGACGAGGAGCGCGCCAGCGGGAGCTTCAGACCAGGGGGCTGTGTCGTGGGAGACATAGCCCGCAGCGATCGGACCAACGATGAAGTATGTCGGCAGCACCGTCGTCGCGGCGATCAGCAGCGCTGTAACCACTGTGCTCACGGACCGTGCGGTGGACGGCCGGTCTTCGGAAGCCTCGGGCCATCCAGTCGAGATGTAGCCACCCGCTGCGGTCGTGGCAGCAATGATCAGCGCTGCGGGCCACAGCACGCCAACGACAATGAGCGCCGTCAGGTCGAAGTGCGGAACGGTGACCGGCCTGCCCGCGATCCCAGATGCCAAGACCAGCACGCCGATGCCGACGAGCACGGCAGCCGGGATCACGGCGAGCGGCCACAGGATGAGGCGACGAAAGGCGGGCATCAGCAGAAACGGCAGTGCGAACGCCGCGACAGCCAACAACAGGACTGAGAGCCCGTAGAGCTCAGCCGCATGCCCGATCGAATCCCACGGGCTGGCCGGCCACTGGTAGTCGTAGAGGTGGTCCTGCCGCTTGAGGCAGGCAGGTTCGTCGAAGCCGCCACGCGGGCACACCCCAGACCAGCGTTGCCACGCTGCCAGGTAGGCAAGAACCCCTGACCCGGCGAGTGCGGCTGAGGTGAGCGCGCGTGCGCCGAGGTGTCCCGGTTTCATGCGCTCACGAGAGCAGGCCCTTCAGCCGTTTGAGGCCAGTGCAGCCGTGCCTCCTCGATGTTGGGGACGGACTGGCAGTCGCCGCTGGTCGGCCCTTCGGGATGAAGGGTCGTACTCGCTCGCCGCTCGCGGCTCTACGAGCGGGAACACTCAGGCTGGCTGGGCGTCGCGGAGCCGCTGCGAGATGACGGTGGTGACGCCGTAGAGGGCGTCGCCGACCTCCATGGTGCGCTTCTGGTGCGTGATCACCATCAGCTGGGAGTTCTTGCGCAGCTCCTCGTAGATCTCCAGGGGCCAGGCCGAGATTCCTGTCCTTCGCTCAACCCCGGCATGGGTAAGGATCTGTGCCCGGGTTGAGCGAATAGTGCGATGTCAGACGCCCACGCCGGCGGCCAGCGCCTTGACATCCGCCGTGGTCAGCGGGTTGCCAGCGATGGCCCAGTCGCCGCTGTGAACCTCTTCGACGAGACACCACGTGACGGGTCGCATGTTCTCGCCCTCGATCTCGACCATCGCGTCGGTCAGCCGGCGGACGATCTCCTGCTTCTGCTCGTCGGTGAATACGTTCTCGATCACCTTTACCTGAATCAGCGGCATGATGGTTCCTTTCGGTTCTGGCACCCGGGATGGGCGCCTGTTCTTGTGGGCGCGAGCCGCGCCTCGGCTTGTCGTCAGTCGTTGCAGCTGTTGGGGATCACGGCGTCGGGAATGGCGCCGGCGAGATGAGCCTGGACCTCTTCTCCGACCCCGCCATCGGCCGCCAGACCGGAGGTGAAGGCGCCGAACCCGGGGCCCGCCTCGGCGTAGGCCCGAAAGTCGTGACCCAGACACGCCTGGTGGTTGGGTTGGGCTGCGGTGGCCGGAGCCCCGAGGGTCACCGCGATGGCAGCGGCGCCGAAACCAACCGCGATGCTGCGGGCAAGGACTCGTCTGATCCGTGAGTCCACTTCTTCTGCGATGCCGTCCATGGCGTCCCCTCGCGTAGTCGATGAACACAACGCTAGGTCCGGCAAACGATGTGCGCATCGGGGCTAGTACGCAGGTGTCGACCCGTCGGGAGACCGGGGTGGCGGCATCCCGCCAAGCTGGTTCGGCCTAGTGGCGCGTCCCGGAAGTTCCTAGGCGCTTCGCGCCGCCATGGCACGCACCTCGCGGCGTTGGCGCCGCTCGGAAGACGCCCGGTATGACTTCGCGACGCCGGCCTCGCGATGCACGCACCCTGACGACGCCAAGCATCCAGGAACTTCCAGGACACACCACTAGTCAGGACGCTGTTCGATCAACGACGCGGCGCGGGCGGCGATCGCGGCGCGCCCGGACCTGCCCCGCAGCCCGAGCTTCTCGTACATGTTGCCCATGTGGCGCTCGACCGTGCGCACACTCACGAACAGCTGCTCCGCAATCGCCTGGTTCGTCATCCCCGCTGCCACGCAGCGGAGGATCTCGGTCTCCCGCGCGGTCAGCACACCCTCCGTGACGTCGTCAGGGGGCAGCTTCGGGAGGAAGGTGTTGATCTCGCGCAGAAAGACCGCCCACGCAGGCTCGTCGGCGAGGAGCATGTGGTTGTGCCCCTCGAGCGGCACGAAGCGAGCGTCGGGGATGGACGACGCCAGCTCCCGGCCCTGCTCGAACGGTACGGCGGCATCATCCTGGGCGTGCATCACCAGCGTCGGGGTGACCACCCGGGCGAGCAGGTCGGTGACGTCGACCTCGTCACGAGCGCGCCGCATGAGTGCCGCCGTCTCCGGGGAGGCAGAGATCCGCTGCATCTCGTCGAACCACATCATCTGCTCGCGGGTCGCCTGCGGGACGAACAGCGTCGTGAAGATCCGTCGGAACGCCGGGTTGGCCTGGCCCCAGCCTATTCGGATCAACGACTGCATCGCTTCGGCCTCGACGCGGGCCGACGGCTCCCGCCGTAGACGTCCCAGGGCAAAGCCACCACACAGGAACAGGTGGCTCACCCGCTCCGGATGCCGCGCCGCATAGGCGATCGCGACCGCACCACCGTTCGAGAGCCCGAGCAGGGAGAACCGCTCGAACCCGGCAGCGTCAACCACGGCCTCCAGGTCCTCCACCCAGGCGTCGACCGAGAAGCGCGACACATCGCGGTCCGAGACACCCGAGCCCCTCTCGTCGTACCTGAGCAGGGTCCGTCCCTGTGAGAGGGCAACCAACCAGTGGTGCCACAACGGGCTCTCCCAGTCATGCTGCAGGTGGGTCATCCACGTCGCCACACGCACCAGTGGCGGACCGCTGCCATGCACCCCGAAGGCCAGACGCACGCCGTCGGCCGAAGTGCAGAAGCGGATCTTCTGGGCCATCAACTCAGGCTAGTGCCAGCCGCTGAGTCCGGGATAGGGACCGCGCTGATCCGCCGAGTCACCGTGAGCGGATCGCGGCTCTCATCGAGAAGGGGCAGACCCGAATCAGGCCGGCTGGGCGTCGCGGAGGCGCTGCGAGATGACGGTGGTGACACCGTCGCCGCGCATGGTCACACCGTAGAGGGCGTCGCCGACCTCCATGGTGCGCTTCTGGTGGGTGATGACGAGCAGCTGCGAGGACTCGCGCAGCTCCTCGTAGATCTCCAGGAGGCGGCCGAGGTTGGTGTCGTCGAGCGCGGCCTCGACCTCGTCGAGGATGTAGAACGGCGAGGGGCGCGCCTTGAAGAGGGAGACCAGGAAGGCGACGGCCACCAGGGACCGCTCGCCACCGGAGAGCAGCGAGAGCCGCTTGACCTTCTTGCCCGGGGGCCGCGCCTCGACCTCGATGCCGGTGGTGAGCATGTTCTCCGGGTCGGTGAGGACGAGTCGGCCCTCGCCACCGGGGAAGAGCCGCGAGAAGACGTGGTCGAAGGCGACGCGTACGTCCTCCCAGGCCTCGGTGAAGACCTGCTCGACGCGGTTGTCGACCTCCTTGACGATGTCGAGGAGGTCCCTACGGGTCTGCTTGAGGTCCTCGAGCTGCTCGGTGAGGAACTTGTGACGCTCCTCCATCGCGGCGAACTCCTCCAGCGCGAGCGGGTTGACCTTGCCCAGGGCGCGCAGGTTCTTCTCCGCGACCTTGAGGCGCTTGGCCTGCTCGGCACGGACGTACGGGATCGGCTCGCGCTCGTTGCCGTCCTCGTCGGGGTGCTGCGGGACCAGCTGGTCGGGCCCGTAGTCCTTGACGATCGCCTCGGGGTCGAGGCCGAGCTCGTCGAGGATCCGCTCCTCGAGCTGCTCGATGCGCATCCGCTGCTGGGCCCGGGCCATCTCGTCGCGGTGGACCGAGTTGACCAGCTCCTCGAGCTCCTTGCCGAGGTTGCGCAGCAGCGAGCGGCACTCGCGCAGCGCCTGCTCGCGCCCGGCGCGGGACTCCTCGATCTCGGTGCGGGCCCTGGCGGCCTGCTGCACCGAGACCTCCAGACGGTCCAGCGCGTACGCCACCGCGGTGCCGACCGCTCGCGCGGCCTCGCCCTCGCGGCGCATCTGCTCACGGCGAGCGGCCGCCTTGGCCCGCTGCTCGCGCTCCTGCCGGGCCGCGCGGAGCAGCCCTTCGGCGCGTCCGGCCAGCGCGCGAGCGCGCTCCTCGGAGGTACGCAGCGCCAACCGCGCGTCCATCTCGCGCTGTCGAGCGTCGCGGGCCGCCTGAGCCAGCTCCTCGCGGGCGCTCACGTCGGGCTCGTCCTCGGGCTCCTCCTCGGCCATCGCGAGCCGTTCCTCGAGCTCGGCGAGCCCGGCGACAGCGTTCTCACGCGCCTCCTGCGCCTGCTCGACGGCGGCCAGCAGCCGCTCGGCCTCGCCACGAGCCGCGCGTGACTGCGCTCCGAACTGGCCGAGCTCCTCAGCCACGGCGGCCAGGGTCGCGTCGGACTCGTGCAGCTTGGCCAGCGCGACGTCGACCCGCTTCTGCGCGGCCAGCCGCTCCGCCTCCAGGCGGGAGGTCTCGAAGGTGGCCCGCTCGGAGACCGCATTCGCCTCGGCGAGCTGGGCGGTGGCCTCGTCGACCGCCGCCTGCACCTCGAGCAGGCTGGGCACGCTGGAGGAGCCGCCGGCGGCGAAGTGGGCGCCGATCAGGTCGCCCTCGCGGGTCACCGCGGTGATCTCGGAATTCTCGGCGACGAGCGCCTGGGCTGAGGCGAGATCGTCGACGACCGCGACCTTGTCGAGCAGCCGCGCCACCGCGGGCCGCAGCACCGGCTGACACTCCACCACGTCCAAGGCGTACGCCGCCCCCGCGGGCAGCGACAGCCAGCCGCCGGTCTCCTCGGGCGATCCGCCCAAGAGCAGGCCGGCGCGGCCGAGATCCTCGGTCTTGAGATGCTCGATCGCCCCGACCGCACGCTCGGCGGACTCGACGACTACCGCGTCCGACGCGATGCCCAGCGCCGCCGCGACGGCGGCCTCGTAGCCGGTGCGCACCGCGAGCAGCGAGGCGACCGAACCCAGGACGCCGGGCAGGTCCGATCCGAGCAGCGCGCCGGCGCCGTCCTTGCGGTTCAGTCCCATCTCCAGGGCGTCCTTGCGGGCGGCCAGGGTGGAGCGGTCGCGGTCGGCCTGCTGAGCCTCGGCCTGCAGCTTGCCGAGCCTCCCCTCGATGTCCTCGAGCGCGGCGGCGGCGGCCTCGTGCTCGGCATCGAGGCCCTCCTCCCCCGCGTCCAGCCCGGCGACCTTGGTCTCCAGGGCGGTGAAGTCGCGCTGGGCCCGCTCGGCGCGCGCCAGCGCCTCCTCACGAGCAGCGGTCAGCCGCCCGACCTCCTCGTCGGCACCCGCCGCACGCGATCGGAGCGCGTTGACCTGGCCGGTCAGCCGGGCCATCCCTTCGCGGCGGTCGGCGGCGGCGCGCTCGAGCCCCTTGACCCGGCGCTCCTCCTCGGCCGCGGCGTCCTCGGCCGCCTTGCGGGCCTCGACCGCCTCCTCGAGGGAGTAGCGAAGCTCCTCGACCTCGGCGTCGGCGGTCTCCTCCTGCTCACGGGCCACCTCGGCCTGCGCCTCGAGCTCCTCGGAGTCACGCCCCTGGCGCACCTCCAGGTCTTCGGAGCCGGCCGCGTTGCGGACCCGCTCCGAGGCCAGCGACTGGGTGCCGCGCAGCCGCTCGCGCAGGGAGTTCAGCGCGAACCAGGTCTCCTGCGCGGCGGCCAGCGCCGGCAGGTCCTCGCGCAGCGCGGCCTCGAGCACCGCCTCCTGCTCGCGTCCCTCCGCGATGGTCTCCTCGACCTCGGCCCGACGGGCCAGCAGCGCGCCCTCGTCGGCCAGCTCCTTGTCGAGCTCGGTCCTCGCGGTGACCAGGTCGTCGGCATAGATGCGGGCCTTGGCGTCGCGTACGTCCATCTGCACCGTCTGCGCCTGCCGGGCAACCTCCGCCTGGCGACCGAGCGGCTTGAGCTGGCGGCGGATCTCGACGAGCAGGTCCTGGAGCCGATCCAGGTTGACCTGCGTGGAGTCGAGCTTGCGCAGCGCCTTCTCCTTGCGCTTGCGGTGCTTGAGGACGCCGGCGGCCTCCTCGATGAAGCCGCGGCGGTCCTCCGGGGTCGCGCGCAGGATCGTGTCGAGCTGGCCCTGGCCGACGATGACGTGCATCTCGCGGCCGATGCCGGAGTCCGACAGCAGGTCCTGGACATCGAGCAGCCGGCATGGTTGGGAGTTGATCGCATACTCCGAGCCGCCGTTGCGGAACATCGTGCGGGAGATGGTGACCTCGGCGTACTCGATCGGCAGCGCGCCGTCGGTGTTGTCGATCGTCAGCGACACCTCGGCGCGGCCCAGCGGGGCCCGCCCGGCGGTGCCGGCGAAGATGACGTCCTCCATCTTGCCGCCGCGCAGGCTCTTGGCGCCCTGCTCGCCCATGACCCAGGCGAGCGCGTCGACGACGTTGGACTTGCCCGAGCCGTTGGGGCCGACGATGCAGGTGATCCCGGGCTCGAGCTCGAGGGTCGTCGCGGAGGCGAAGGACTTGAAACCCTTCAGCGTCAGACGCTTGAGGTACATCGGCTTCTCCCCCGGCTCAGGACCACGTGGTCGTACATGATTCGCAACACATCAGCGTGGCTGAGGTGAGTCAGCAAATCTAATCGTCGCTGCTCAGGGGAACCCCAGCGGGTCGAGGATAACCCGCGGCGCCCGACGATCTGGGGACGTTGCCGCTGACCCGCTGGTCGAGCCGCCGGAGCCGCTAGGCGGAGGCGTGTCGAGACCAACACGGTGAGCTCGGCGCTCGATGGGACTGTTTTGTTCTGGTATTGCTAGTCGGATGGCGTATTAGGGGCTAG